>CBDUCC010000144.1:0-8820 GCA_965365555.1 uncultured Myxococcales bacterium
GGCGGCATCCAGAACTTCAAGGCCGCGATGCGCGGCGGGCGTGACGAAGACGCCGGAGGGACCTGGTTCGCCCTCACGGATGCGGGGTTGTTTCTGGGCCTGACGAATCAGCGTAGCTTCGGACCCCGAAACGATGCAGCCCGGTCGCGGGGCGAGCTCGTCGTCGAGGCTCTGCGGACCGGGACCTTCGAGGGCGTGCAAAGCTACCTACGCCGAGTCGACCCGCGTGCCTACAACGAATTCAATCTCATCGTTGGCGATGGGACGCGACTTCTGGCCGCCTATGGCCGTGCCGACCTTCGCGAGGTCGAGCTCGAGCTGCTGGGGCCGGGCGTCCACGTGCTCTGCAACGATCGACTCGGGTCTTCCGAGTTCCCGAAGGCCGACGAGGCCCGCGCCAAAGTCGAAGCGATTCCGCCCTGCGATTGGTCGCAGATCCGTCCGCAACTCATCGAGGTGCTGAGCGACCGCTCCTTGCCCGAGCCGAGCGCCCTTCCTCCGCTTCCGTCGAATGCGCCGTTCGATCCGGAGATCGCACGGCGACTGCAGGCGATCTGCGTCGAAACGCCGGTGTACGGCACGGTGTCCTCGACCCTTGCCGCGGTCAGCCCTGGGCGCGTCGAACGGTACGCGTTTTGCGATGGCCCCCCCGACCAAGGGAAGTTCGAGGACCTGACCCAGCTCAGCCAAGCCGACGGATGAATCGGAGGGCGGCTTCGGCGGCTTCGTCGAGGTTCTGGGCGAGGCTTCGACCGCTTTTCTTCCGTGGCTTGAAGGAATGGTCGCCGTCCTCGAGCCAGGCGAGCTCGATCGACGGTGAGAGCGAGTACCGGGTTACCTCGGTTTGGGTTCCGAAGGGATCCCGCGTTCCTTGCACGATCAATGCGGGCGTCTTCAGTGCTTCGAGATGGTGGGTCCGTAGACGGTCTGGTTTCCCGGGCGGATGAAAGGGATAGCCGAGGCAGAGCAGCCCGGCGACGCCCGCCTGGTCAGCGATCATCGAAGCGCTCCGGCCTCCCATCGACTTGCCGCCGATCACCAAGTTGGATGGCGTCCCAGCCTCGGCGATCACGTCCTCGAAGCGAGCGAGCAGCTTCGGTGCGCGATCGGGAGGGCGCCGCCTCCCGTCCTGCCGACGTCTCGCCATGTAATCGAACTCGAACCGAACCACCTCGACGCCCGCACCGCCGAGCCGCTCGGCGATCGCATTCATGAACTCCGAATCCATCGGCGCCCCCGCCCCATGCGCCAGCACGAACCTAGGGGACACGAACCCCCCTTGAAAGCCCAACCATTTCAGCGCCTTGCCGACCCAAACGCGAATTTATCGTCCTGCGCTGGCCGATCAGCGCTCGGGTTCGCATGCGCCTTCGCGTCGAATCGACACGCCGGCTGCCGCTGCCGAACAGGCATTCGAGTAGGTCTTGCCGTTGCATCCGCATACGGGGTCGTAGTCGGCGGTACAGGCCTGGGGGCGTGCTTGGCAGGTGCCTGGCGTTTTCGTCGAGCCGCATTTCGCGTTCGCGGGGTACTTGCAGAAAAGGCCCGTCGCGCAGCCCCCGTGACCGGGCGCGCCGCATTTGTCGCCGACGGCGCCCACCGCTGCCTTCGCCGCGTCCTGGCAGAGTCCGCGGTGGCGAATCGAGGCTCCGTGCGAGTGTGCGACGCAGTCGTTGCTGTAGTTTCGGCCGTCGCATCCGCAGACCGGCGCCCACTCTTTCGTGCACACCGTCGGCTTGGTTTCACAGACACCGGGGCCCGCGACCTCACCGCAGTACTGCGCCTCGCTGTACTTGCAGAACAGCCCTTGCGAACAGCTGTCCGCTGCGCTGCCCGGCCCGCAGCTTCCGCCCACCGCGTCGAGTGCGGCGTCGCTCGAGCACTCCCCCGATTGCCGTGGAGACACACCATGCGAGTGAGCCACGCAGATGTTCACGTACGTCCTGCCGTCGCATCCACAGACCGGGCTATAGTCCTTCGTACATGTGGTGGGCATCGGGAAGCAGGCCCCTTCCGCCCCGCTCTCGCCACAGAGCGCGCTCGGCGCGTAGTGGCAGACGAAGCCCTCCGGACAGGTTCTCCCAGGTGCCCGGCTGCACTCGCCTGCCGGCCGGTCGGGGTAGCGGGCCGGCTCGGCCTCTTTCGCACACGAGGCCACCAGCGAAACGCACAGGATCAACAGCGTAAAGCGCGCCATGGGTACGGTGGTATCTCCGAAGCGTGCGGGAGGCAAGCGCTTCAGCGGGCGGGGAGGGCGTCGACGAGTTTCGGAACCCACTCGCCCGCCGTTCCCTCCAAGAAGGCGCCGCGGCCGGTCCTTTGCACGAGGTTGCTAAACGGGTTCGGCTCTGGGTTGACGACGACGATCGGGACTCCGCGCTGAGAAGCCATCGTCCCGACGTGCATGGGCAATGACGTCGCGCCCGTCGTGCCGATCACGATGACCAGTGAAGCGAGGCGGGCCGCTTCGATCGAGCTTTGGAAGCGGAAGTTTTCCTCGTCGTAGCTCTCGTCGAACCATAGAACGTGAGGTCGTCCGGCCGCGCCGCATTCCGGGCAGCGAAGAAGGGCCCGCTCCTGGTCGGCCAACCTGCGTCCCTTCTCCCACCGGACATCGATGCCCTCGGGAAGGGGGACTGGCGCCGGCAGGCATTCCCGCGAGCAGCGCATGAAGTCGAGGTTCCCATGAATCTGATACGTTCGTTCGCGCGTGTTGCCGGCGCGCAGGTGCAGACCGTCGACGTTCTGCGTGATCAGCAGGAAACCGTTCCCGCTTCGCTGCTCGGCCCGAACGATCGCGCGGTGTGCCGTATTGGGCTCCGCCGCACGACAGATCCCGCGGCGGTAGAGATACCAGGCCCAGACCTCGTCCGGCATCTCTCGGAAGGCAGCCATCGTCGCCATCTCTTCGGGCTGGTAGTTCCGCGAGCCGATGCGCCAGAACCCTTCTTTGCCCCGGAACGTCGGGATCCCGCTCTCGGCGGATACACCAGCGCCCGTCAGCCAGACGACGAGGCCGCGGCTGTGCTGAAGCTGTTGTCGTAGTGAGGGGTCGAGCGCCATCGGATCGGTCTGGGTACGTAGTGTCTCGAGGGCGGCCTGGGAAGCGAGAAAAAACGCGTTTGAGTTGCTAAGTGACTGAAATGAATGGTGTTTGGAGGGGGGTTCGTGTCCCCACGGAAAAAGGCCGGCTCCGAGGAGCCGGCCTTTCGCCAGTGATGCCTGCAAGCGTGGGGAGGCTTAGTTTCCGATGAAGGCCGTGAAGCCGAGAATCGCCGAGTAGTTCTGCTTCTTACTCGGGAGGAGGATCTCTTCCATCGTGTCCGGGTCCATCGTGGTGGGACCGTTGCGCGCGAAGTAGATCTCACGCGTGTTCCACTCGCCGCGACCCTCGAGGCTGAGCACGAGGTACTCGACCGGCTTGTAGCGGAAGGTGAGCGGAGCCGTCGCGAGGCCCGTGTCTCCGCCCGACGCAAAGTTGCGGAAGTCTTCGTCACCGGACAGGTGCTCGCCTCGTAGGCCGATCGAGAACTTGTCGCTGGCGTCGAAGATCAGCTGAAGGCTGTGGCCGTAGGCGAAGGCGCCGCTCGGGGCACCAGACACCGCCGTCGGAATCAGCTGGTAGTCGCCGTTCGCAACCAGGGTGAAGATCCCCGCGTTGGCGCTGAGCACCCAGTCGAAGAAGTTCTCCCAGTTCTTGTTGTCGTTGTCGTTCCCGGCACCGTGCTGACCACCGAAGAAGAAGCCGACGTTGTCACCGCCAACCGAGAACTGCCAGCCAATCGTCGGCGTCTCGTTGTTGTCAACCGGCGAGCCACCGAGGACGCCGCCATTGGTGACCATGAGCGTGAAGCCGACGTTGTCCGAGAGGGAGAACGCCGAACGAATGCCCATGTGGTTAAACGGCTGCCGAAGGAAGTAGAGCGCGCCTCGGGTGTAGTTGGCGTTGGCCCACTCGTCGGCGACCTCGCCACCGAAGATGGTGTCGAAGAAACCGAAATCGAAGGTCACCTTGTCGCTCGGCATCCAACTCACGTAGCCCTGCTTGACCGGGATGAGCGGTGTCAACAGCGGAGCCCCAGTACCCCAGCGGAGGTCGATCGTCACGCCGAACTTCTCGCCCGTGTACTGAGCCATACCGCCCACGAAGTTGAGGCCGAAGCCGTTGTATTGGGTGTACGGATACCCGAGCGAGTTATACGACTCGTTTTGGAGCACACCGTCGCCGATGTAGCCGTCGATACGGTAGAAGGCACTGGCCATCACCATCCAGGTCAGACCGTCGAGGAACGGGCTGGTCTCCTCGACCTCTTCTACGACCGTGGTCGTCTCTTCGACCACCGTGACGTAGGAGTCCGGCTCCCCTTCTTCGCCTTCAATCGTCAGGGTCGTCGTGTCTTCTTCCGTGGTGACGCTCTTGACCGTGGTCGTCGTTTCCGACTCGACCTTGGGCACGTCCTCCAACTCGTCGGCCGCTACTTTCGGCGCATCCGGTTGCGCGAACGCCATCGCGGGCAGTGCCAAGGTGCACATCACCGCTAGAGAAAGAAACTTCTTCATCACTACCTCCACTCCCGGCGTGTTTCCACGCACAAACTCTCTGTGAAATTCAAATCCGACATTGATTGATCAAAATAGGTAGAGGAGAGGGGCGAAGCAGACCGGGGAGCCACTCCACCCCTCTCCTCGAAACGCACTACTCCGCGGGCGCCGCCGACATACCGGTCGTGCTGGGCTGAATGCCTGTGAGCTCCTCGTTGTAGGCTTCGACGCCACACTCGGCGATGTCGAGACCTTCGAGCTCGTGCGCCTCGGAGACACGGACGCCACCAGGCACGAGGAACTTGAGCGAAAGCCAGACGACCGCGCCGACCACGAAGGCGAACGCAACGCCCGAGAGCGCGCCCATGAGCTGAATGCCGAGCTGCGATGCACCACCACCCACCAGGAGGCCGAGCGGCTCTTCACCGGCAGCTGCGTTGCCGTAGCCGAAGAGGCCGACCGCGGCAGTTCCGAAGATACCGCAGATGCCGTGGACCGTGATCGCGCCGACCGGGTCGTCGATCTTCATCTTGTCGAGAAGAAGGACGCCTTCGACGCAGAGCATGCCAGCGAGGATGCCCACCACGACCGACCAACCGCCGGTGATGTTGTAGCAACCCGCGGTGATGCCGACGAGGCCGGCAAGCGCGCCGTTGAGCGCCATCGAGAGGTCGAGAAGACCGCTGCGCAGCTTGATCCAGATCAGCGCCGCGACGAAGCCTGCTGAGGCGGCCAAGTTGGTGACGAGCACGATGCGGCCTACCTCGGCGTCGATCGCCAGCTCCGAGCCGCCGTTGAAGCCGAACCAGCCGAGCCAGAGAATGAGAACGCCGAGCGCCGCGAGCGGGAAGCTGTGGGCCGGCATCGGCTTCACCGAGCCGTCCGGCAGATACCTACCGAGGCGTGGGCCAATGATGAGCGCGCCCGCGAGAGCCATACCGCCGCCGACGCCGTGAACGACCGTGCTACCGGCGAAGTCGACGAAGCCGCGCTCCGAGAGCCAGCCGCCGCCCCAGACCCAGTGACCGACCACCGGGTAGATGATCATCGTTGCGATTGCCGTGAAGACGAAGAACGTCAGGAGCCGGCCGCGCTCCGCAATTGCACCCGAAACGATCGTGCACGCGGTCGCCGCGAAGACGAGCTGGAAGAAGAGAAAGACGTACGGCGGAAGGTCCGCATCGGCTCCCCCGTTGTCCGGAAAGAAGCTTGCGAGCCCCATGAAGGCATTGCCTTCGCCGAACATCACGCCGTAGCCCACCAAGTAGAAGACGAGCGACGAAATCGCGACTACACCGAAGTTCTTCATCAACACCATAACCGCGTTTTTCCTGCGGCAGAACCCACTCTCCACGAGAGCGAAGCCTGCATGCATGAAGAAAACGAGTGCGGCGCTAACGAGAACCCACAATGCGTTTGCATACGTTGTCAGTTCCGAAAGTTGTTCTTCCATGATCTTGCACCTCTTAGTCATGGCCGCGGCGCACCCTCGGCAGCGGCACGGGAGGATCTATGGACGTGCTCTATTTCCGGTGTGTTTCGCCGAGAGGTCGGTTTGAAAAAAAGCGATCCGTCGATCCGCCAGTTGCACCCAGAGGGCGGTGGTCACATGCTCATATGGTGGGTGATTTCCCGCATTTGGCTTACGGAACGCCCCGTAAACTGCCCAGGCCAGACAGGCTTCCAGGGCGCGTCGTCGTGTTGGACGTGGCTTTCGCGGCCAACGCCGGAGGCGCTAGCTATGAGAAAACGACCCTTCCGTTCATCGAGGGGCTCGGCGATCGGCTCGCGATGTGGATCGATCACCACGATCACGAGCGACATGTCGACTACCAGGACGATCCCCGTTTCGTGCTTCGGACCAAAGCACAGCATGGCGCTTGCCCGGAGATGGTCACCCCGGAGCGGGTCGCCGCGGCCGGGCCCGTCGACACGATCTGCTGCCACGTCGATTTCGACGGCCTCTGCTCCGCAGCCAAGTGGATCCGGGCCGGGATCGAGCCCTACGCGGGCGCGGACGACGATGCCCGGGCGATCGACACCCGGCTCGGGGAGCCGAGTGAGCGAGCGCGCGTCCTCGACCGAGCTCTGCGTGCCCGGCCGCGCGATGAGGGTCTTCGCGGGCTGATGGTCCGCTACCTCGCCGACGGGGCGCGCGACGCCTCCCTCCACAAGGAGTTTCAGTACGCTGCCCGCGCCCTGGAGGCGATGGAGCGCGAGGCGAAGCGGCTGTCTGCCCGTTACGAGGTCCGCCAAGGTCTGGCGATCTGCGATGCGACCCGTCGAGACGGTCCGTACGACAAGACCGAGCTCCTCTTGATCGGGCAGCGGCTCGCTCCCATCTCGCTCGTTCACGACGAGACCACGGTCACCGTGGCTGCCCGTTTCGACAGTGGCATCGACCTCGTCAAGGCTCTGGGCCTGAACGGCGGCATGCCGACTCGTGTGAGCGTCGCCGCCAAAAAGCTGGACGAAGTCATTGCCGGGCTGAGCGATTTCGGCCGCGCCCGATAAGTGGTTACACTGGGGAGTATGGAGCTCTCGCTCTCCGACATCGAACGCCTTCCGAAGACCGATTTGCACGTGCATCTGGATGGCTCGCTTCGACTGCAGACGATGCTCGATCTCGCCGACGATCAAGGGGTGGAGCTGCCGGCCGACACCCCAGAAGGCCTCGCGGCGTCGCTGCACTGCGGAGAATACACCGGCTCGCTGGTCGAGTATCTGAAGGCCTTCGACGTCACGCTGCAGGTCCTCCAGACCGAGGATGCTCTTTACCGAGTTGCCTACGAGCTCGCGGAAGACGCCGCCGCCGAGAACGTTCGCTACATCGAGGTCCGCTATTCGCCGATGCTTCACACCCGCGGCGGGCTTCGACTCACCACCGTCGTCGAGGCCGTGCTCGCAGGGCTCTGGGACGCGCAGAAGGCTCACGGCATCGTAGCCAACGTGATCCTTTGCGGGATTCGCAACATCTCGCCGGAATCATCGGTCGAGATGGCGCAGCTCGCGGTCGCCTACAAGAACCGCGGCGTCGTCGGATTCGATCTCGCAGGCGCCGAGTACGACTATCCAGCGAAGCATCACGTCAAGGCCTTCAAGCTCGTCCACAACAACAACATCGCCGTGACGATCCATGCCGGCGAAGCGTACGGACCGGCTTCGGTGCACCAGGCGATCCACGTCTGCGGCGCGCACCGAATCGGGCATGGTTGCCGCCTCCGCGAGGACGGGGATCTACTGCACTACGTGAACGACCACCGCATTGCGCTCGAGTGCTGCCCCTCGTCCAACGTACAGACGGGTGCTGTTCGCGACATTCGAAAGCACCCTCTCAAGCTCTATCACGACCTCGGGCTTCGAGTGACAGTCAACACGGACAACCGCCTGATCACCAACACGAGTGTCTCGCGGGAGCTTTGGCTTTGCCACACCGAGATGGGACTCGATCGGCAGGACATTCACCGGATCATCATCAACGGCTTCAAGGCCGCTTTTCTTCCGTTTCATCAGAAGCAGACGATGGTGCGCTCGGCGTCTCGGGAGCTCGCCAACGAAGAACGGGCTTACGAGCCGCCTGAGTCTCGTCGAGTCGACGCAAACGCGTGACGCGCGGAGCCGCGTGGACGAGATCGGGGTTGGCTTCGGACTCCTCGCTGATCGTCTTCATCACCTCGACGAACTCATCGAGGGTCTGCCGGCTCTCCGTTTCGGTCGGCTCCACCAGCATGGCGCCCTTGACCACGAGCGGGAAGTAGACGGTCGGCGGGTGAAAGCCGTAGTCCATGAGTCGTTTCGCCACATCCATCGTCGTAATGCCCGTCTCTTTGAGATGTCGGTCACTGATCACGACCTCGTGCATGCATGCTTTCTGGTAGGGGACATGCCAGGTCTCGCCGAGTCGGACGCGAAGATAGTTGGCGTTCAGCACCGCTAGCTCGGTGGCCTTTCGCAGGCCGGCGGCCCCCATTTCTCGAAGGTAGGCGTACGCCCGGACCATCATCCCAAAGTTGCCCTGGAACGAGCGGAGCCGCCCCACCGTCTTCGCGCGACTGCCGTAGTCGAGCACGAATTGATCACCCCGCTTTTCTACGACCGGCACGGGCGCAAAGGGATCGAGCAGCGCCTTGTATCCGACCGGCCCGCATCCGGGCCCGCCTCCGCCGTGTGGCGTCGTGAAGGTCTTGTGCAGATTGAACTGCATGACGTCGATGCCGAGGTCGCCGGGGCGTGCCTTCCCCATCAAGGCGTTCAAATTGGCTCCGTCTCCGTAGACGA
>CBDUCC010000145.1:0-8746 GCA_965365555.1 uncultured Myxococcales bacterium
CGCCGAGCCCTGCAACGTCGACTCGGGAAGCGCTGCCGAGCCCGCCGCCAACGGGGGACGAACCGTCGAGCCCAACCCCTGCGTCCGACCCGGCTGACGAGTCGCCGCCTGCACCGAGCTCGTCAGCGGAAGTTGCTGGCGACCGATCGGCGGCGAAGGAAGATTCGGCGCCGGCGGCCGTCGAGAATCCCGATGCGATTTACCCGGAGACCGGAGCGCCGGACACCTACGATGCACAGCTCGGTTTGGCGCGTCGCCTCAAGCGTGGATCGCGTGCGGTGAAAGCGTACCGCCGCGCCATCGCCCTAAACCCCGAGGGCGCCGAGGCCCTTGCGGAGCTCGCACGCCTGATGCTCGCACGGCAAAATACCCGGGAGGCGACGGAGCTAGCCGAGCGAGCGAGTGCGATCGATCCGAGCAATTCGCTCGCCTGGGTCACCCTCGGCGCGGCAAGGCAGATGCGCGGGGACCGGCAGGGCGCGCGCCAGGCGTACCAGAGCTGCGCCAAGCTCGGCAAGGGCCGGTACGTCTCCGAGTGCCGCGCCATGCTCCGCTAGGGCACGCATCAACTTTCGGGCTTCGCTCGCCTGCTGCTAAGCTTGATGCATGGTAAGTGGGGGCGTGCATGGATGAAGCGTTCATCCACGAGACGGCCGTCGTCGACGATGGGGCGGAGGTCGGCAACGGTTCTCGGATCTGGCACTTCAGTCACGTCTCCCACGGTGCGACTCTCGGCGTCCGATGCGTTCTCGGGCAGAACGTTTTCGTCGGGCCGGGCGTGTCGATCGGCGATGGTGTGAAGATCCAGAACAACGTCTCCGTGTATTCGGGCGTTTCGATCGCAGACGACGTTTTTCTCGGACCGAGCTGTGTCTTCACCAACGTGCGGACGCCGCGTGCGCATATCGAGCGAAAGGACGAGTTCGCGCCCACGCGCGTGGGGCGCGGTGTCACGGTTGGCGCGAACGCCACGATCGTCTGCGGTCACTCCATCGGCGAATATGCGCTCGTCGGCGCGGGTGCAGTGATCATCGAGGACGTGTCCCCGCACGCGGTCGTCGTGGGGAACCCGGGCCGCCAAGTGGGCTGGGCATGCCACTGCGGAGAAGTGTTGAGCGACGCCATGGTCTGTGTTCGGTGCGGTGATGAGTACGAGGTCGTCGACGAGCGCTGCAGCCGGGTGGAGCGGTGACGAGCGAACCGATTCCGATGCTCGATGCGGCCGAGCAGAACCAGCCGCTCGTCGATCGCTTGGTCGCCAAAGCGGCTGAGGTCATTCGATCTGGTCGATACGTCCTCGGCCCCGAAGTCGCGGCCTTCGAACGCGAGGTGGCGGACTACATCGGTGTCGAGCATGCGGTCGGTGTATCGAGCGGTACCGACGCTCTGCTCGCTTCGTTGATGGCGCTCGGAATCGGCCCAGGCGACGAGGTGATCACCACGCCGTTTTCGTTCTTCGCGACGGCAGGGTGTATCGCCCGCGTCGGCGCGACCCCCGTCTTCGTCGACATCGATCCGGAGAACTTCAATCTCCAGGTGTCTGCCATCGAGGGCGCGATCACCGAGCGCACAGCCGCGATCGTACCGGTTCACCTGTTCGGTCAGGCATGTGACATGGAGCCTCTGTGGAAAGTAGCCTGCGATCACGAGCTCCCGATCATCGAAGATGCTGCGCAATCGATTGGAAGCCGTTCTGCGCTTGGGCCGGTCGGCAGGCTCGGCGTGTACGGCTGTTTCTCATTCTTTCCATCCAAGAACCTCGGTGGCTTCGGCGACGCCGGGCTGGTCACCACGCGCGACGCCGATCTCGCCGAGAAGGTGCGGGTCATTCGTGCCCATGGAAGCAAGCCGAAGTACCACCACGCGGTGATTGGTGGGAACTTCCGCCTCGATGCCCTCCAGGCGGCCTTGCTGCGAATCAAGCTCCCGGAGCTCGGCAGCTGGACCGAACGCCGGCGTGAGAACGCCAGGCGCTACGACCGCGCGTTCTCCGAGGCGCGCTTGCCCGATTCATTGCTTCGCATACCGAGCCGACGCTCCGAAGGCCATGTTTACAATCAATACGTGATCCGAACGAAGCATCGCGACGGACTCCAAGCGCATCTGCGCGAGCTCGGAATTGCGAGCGCCATCTACTACCCCGTTCCGCTCCATCGCCAAGCTTGTTTTCTGGATCTCGGCTATGCCGAGGGCGCTTTCCCCGAGGCCGAGAGAGCGAGCGCTGAGGTCTTGGCGATTCCGATCTTCGCGGCGATGGGCGAGGCGCGCCAGCAGCGGGTGATCGATGCGGTTCTCGGGTTTCTCGGCGGGTTGCGGTAGCCAAGGCCCACGGGGCGCTCTAAAGTCCGCTTCCGATGACCGGCCGCTACCATGCACCCTTCGCCCCACAGGGCTCGCACGCGATTGACGCGGACATCGCCAATCGCTTGCTGCGCGTCGCGATGGAGCAGGGCGGTGACTATGCCGACCTGTTCTTCGAGTACTCGGTGAGCGGGAGCTACGGCTACGACGAACAGATCCTCAAGTCCGCGCGGCGAGCGGTCTCAATGGGGCTCGGCGTTCGGGTGATGAAGGGAGACGCGACCGGCTACGCCTACTGCGAGGAGCTCTCGCTCGAGGCGATGAAGCAGGCCGCGCGAACCGCAGCGCAGATCGCCGCGGGCGGCACTCCGGTAGCCCCAGTCGAAGTCGAAGCGCGCGCGATTCCGGATCGGTATCCGGTCTCGGTCGAATCGATCGATGTCGAGGGTGCAGCGAAGAGGGCGCTCTTGGAGCGGGCCGATCGCACCGCACGGGCCGCCGATCCGCGAGTGATCCGAGTCGACGCCTCGCTGGTCGAAGGCGTTCGCGAGATCCTGGTTGCCAACAGTCTTGGCCACATGGCCCGTGATCGGCAGCCGATGATGCGCTTCGGCGTTCGCGTGATCGCCGAAGACCATGGGAACCGGCAGTCGGGCTCGTCAGGGGGCGGCGGTCGCCTCGGCCTCGAGTACTTCGATCGTAAGCCACCGGAGTGGCACGCAGAGCAAGCGGTCGCGCAAGCCCTCGTGATGCTCGATGCCAGGGAGGCACCGGCAGGGGAGATGGACGTCGTGCTCGGCCCGGGGGACAGCGGTATTCTCCTTCACGAAGCAGTCGGCCATGGCCTCGAAGCCGACTTCAATCGAAAGAAGACCAGCAACTACACGGGCCGAGTGGGCCAGGAAGTCGCGAGCGCGCTTTGCACGGTCGTCGACGACGCGTCGCTTGCCGGTTCCCGAGGTTCGATCAACATCGACGACGAAGGGCAGCTGCCAACTCGCTCCGTCCTCATCGAGGAAGGTGTACTTCGCGGATACATGCAGGACCGGCACAGCGCGGAGTTCTTTGGAACTACCCCCGATGGGCACGGCAGACGAGAGAGCTTCCGGTCCCATCCGATGCCACGGATGACCAACACCATGTTGCTCGCCGGTCAGGATGATCCGGAAGAGATCATCGGAAGCGTCAAGCGTGGTGTGTATGCAAAAAAGTTCGGGGGCGGGCAGGTCGATATCGCCAACGGCGACTTCGTATTCTCATTGACCGAGGGCTACTTGATCGAGGACGGCAAGCTCACCGCGCCACTCAAGGGCGTCAACCTCATTGGTAATGGACCCGATGCGATGCGGAAAGTGACGATGTTGGGCCACGACTTTCAGGTCTCCGATGGAATTTGGACCTGCGGCAAGGACGGCCAGTCGGTTCCGGTTGGGGTCGGATGCCCTACGATCAAGATCGCTTCGATGACGGTCGGCGGCACTCAGGTGGCTGGCGGATGAGTCGGCTGGAGCGAGATGCGGCGGAGCTGGTCGAGCTCGGACGCTCGGTCGTCGAGCGCGCTCGGTCGTCGGGAGCCGACGTCGCCGAGGCGAGCGCCCACAGTGGATCCCACCTCTCGGTGAAGGTGCGCATGCGAGAGCCGGAGCTCGTCGAGGAGGCCGGCTCTCGGGCGCTCGGTCTTCGCGTGATGGTGGGCCAGCGTGTCGCGTCGACCTATACGAGCGATCTCAGTGAGGCAGGTCAGAGGCTGCTCATCGAGGATGCTATCGAGCTCGCGAAGCTGAGCGAGCCCGACCAGTTCGCGGGCCCGCCCGATCCGTCGGAGCTTTCGACATCATCCGATTGGGCGGACCTAGATACCTTCGACGAGGCCATTGGCAGGATTCGAGCCGAGGAGGCGCTCGAGCGCGCCCTCGTCGGTGAGCAGGCGGCGTTCGATTGGGATTCCCGGATCACCAACAGTGAGGGAGCGTCGTTCACTAGAGCCCGCGGCGCGAGTGCCTTGGTCACGAGCGGTGGTTTCTCCGGCGGCGATACAGGTACGTACGCGTCGATCGTCGTGACTCCCGTCGCCGATGACGAGGGAGGCAAGAAGCGGCGCGGCTACCATTGGGCGGCATCACGCCACTACGAGACGCTCGATCCGAGCAAAGCCGTGGGCGAGGAGGCAGCACGCCGAACGGTCGCTCAACTCGGAGCAAAGAAGCTCAAGACCCAAGAGCTCCCGGTCGTGTTCGACAAGGATGCTGCCCGTTCGATCCTTGGACTCTTCGCAGGGTGCGTGCTCGGAGGATCGATCTGGCGGAAGAGCTCGTACCTCGTCGATCGCGTCGGATCCAAAGTCGCGAGCGACCTGGTGACCATCGTGGACGATCCCTTCCTGGTCCGGGGACCGGGCTCGCGCCCGTTCGACGGGGAGGGCCTGCTTTCGCGACGCAATCTCGTGGTGGAAGGTGGCCAGCTCGAAACCTTTCTGCTCGACACGTACAGCGCAAGGAAGCTCGGGCTTCGGAGCACGGCAAGCGCGTCCCGTTCGCCCTCCGGTGGAATCTCCGCATCGACGAGCAACCTCAGACTCGAACCAGGTTCATTGTCGCGTGAAGGACTGATCGCCGATACGCCGCATGGTCTCTACGTCACCGGGATGATGGGGTTTGGCTTCAACTCCGTGACCGGAGACTTCAGTCGAGGTGCCTCGGGCTTCCTCATCGAGAACGGCGAGCTCGGTCACCCGGTATCCGAGGTGACCATCTCGCTCAACCTCGACCAGCTCCTTCAACGGATCGATGCCGTGGCGGACGACATCGACCAGCGCACCTCGATCGCCTCGCCGACGTTCCGTGTCTCCTCGATGACGCTCGCAGGGGTCTGAGGCGGTAGGCGAAATGGAGAATTCGCAGTACGGTTCCTAAGTAGCTGGAATCGATTGCGTTTTTAGGCGGGAGCCTGTCCCTGTTGGGCGCGCTGGACCATGACGTCGACGTAGCTGGCGAGGTCGGGGCAGCTGATGGCTGTGCCGGCAAGCAGCTCGCGCGTGTTGCGATCGTCGTAGATCACGTCGGTCTTCAGGTGATCGAGGAAAGCACGGGTCGTGTGGGTGAAGCGCTGCAGGCCCGGTGCCCGCATCAGCGCCGTCGCGAGATTGAGCGGGTCATGCTCGCGCGGTGCCGGGCGCCCGGTGGCCTCCGCGAAGAGGCGAAGCGCCGAGTGCACCGTGACGGGCTTTGGGTCGACGATATGGAACGTGCGTCCGACCGCGCGTTCGTCGTCGGCGATCCGGACTGCCGCGGCAACTGCGTAGTCGACTGGAACTGCACTGATTCGCACACCGGTGCGACTCGGCGTCGGGATCCGATAGTCGTCGGGTGCGCTCAACAAGAAGCGGATTAACAAGTAGAGCCCGTCCAGGTCTTCGCTTTCGCCCGTGCGCGAATCCCCGACGAGAAGCGCCGGGCGCAGGATGACGATGGAAAGCTCGTCTGCCGCCTCCTGCAACATTCGCTCGGCCTTGTAGAGCGACTCTTCAACGGGATTCCGAAAGCCCATTTTGTCGCTCAGATCCGTCTCCGTCACGAATCCCTCTCGGTTGCCCGACACGGTCGCGCTCGACCAGAAGATCAAGCGTTTCAACCTCGGCATCGCCTCCGCGATCTCGAGCAGCTCGGCCGTCGCTTTCACGTTTCCAGCAGCCTCCTCCTCCGTCGCGGCGGGATCCGTGATCGATGCGCAGTGGTGAATGACCTCCACCCGTTCGACGAGCTGTGCGAGCTCTTCTCCACTGAGGCCGAAGTCGATCGATCGTGGGTCGCCCGTCCAGAGCGACACCCTCGACTGCTCTTCGGGCGAGAGACCAGCGACCAGCGCCTCCGCACGCTCCTGGCGACTCTCCGGCACGATGCAGCAGACGGTCCGATCGTGATCGCGGGCGAGCTCGCGGACGAGATGCACGGCCGGTTGACGCCCGGGGAATCCGGTGACTAGGACGGATCGGGCGAGCGTTCCCATCAGTCGGCACCTTCGGTCGAGAAGCGAGTCAGCAGTTGCTCGTGGATCTCCTGGACCTGGCGTCGAGTCGAATCGAGGTCGCCATTGTTCGTCACCACGTAGTCCGCGTAGGCGATCTTCTCGGCGAGCGGGAGCTGCGACTCGATTCTCGCGTTGGCTTCGGAAACGCTGAAACCGTCACGGGCGATCAGCCGCAGTCGCTGAACCGATTCCTCGGCGCTGACCACGACGAGAACGGGGAACGCTTTGTAAGCGCCCGTTTCGACGAGAAGCGCCGCCTCGTAGACCACATACGGCGCAGCGTCATCGTCGTACTTTGCGACTCGCTCCGCTCCGGCCGCGCCGATCCTCGGATGGAGGATCGCGTTCAGCGTCTCTCGGGCTTCCTCGTCTCCGAACACAAGATCGCCGACCTTCTTGCGGTCGAGGCGGCCCGCTTCGTCGAGTATGTCCTTCCCGAACTCCTCGACGATCTGCTGAAGCCCAGGCGTACCCGGCTCGACGACCTCGCGCGCAAGGTCATCCGCGTCGATTATCGGTATCCCGAGATCGGCGAACATCTCGGACACGGTCGTCTTTCCGCTCGCGATCCCGCCCGTCAGCCCTACTACGGGTTTCATCGCCCGTCAGTATTGAGCATCACCCCGGTCCGGCAAGACGATTCCCGCTATGCTACGCCAACGCCCATGCGAGCGGTCGTCCAGCGTGTTCACGAAGCGAGCGTCAGCGTCGACGGTGAGTCGGTGGGCGCCATTGGTCAGGGACTGCTCGTCTACCTCGGTGCCGCGGCTCAGGACGGCGACAAGGATGTCGAATACATCGCCAATAAGATCGCCGGGCTCCGCATCTTCGCGAACGATGAGGGCAAGATGTCGTCGTCGGTGGTCGATGTTGGGGGCGAGGTCTTGGTCGTTTCGCAGTTCACCTTGTTTGGTGACGTCCGTCGTGGCCGGAGGCCTTCGTTCGACGGAGCCGCGGACCCGGCCGACGCGGAGCGCTTGTACCTGCAGCTCGTTCGTGCACTGGGCGCCAGGGGTTTGCACGTCGAAACGGGTCGTTTTCGTGCCATGATGGACGTGAGCTCGGTCGTCGACGGTCCCGTCACCATCCAGATCGACAGCCGGAAGCTTTATTAGGATCCGGGCTTGAGGCACGGCATAATCCGTCCCCGATGCTTCGCTTTCTCAGCGAACGACGCATCTGGGTGTTTGGGGCGCTCACGGTGCTGATCGTCTCGGGTGGGCTCTGGGTCTGGGGCCGACCCTATGCCAAGGCGCGTGTTTCCGACCGCATCGCCGCACGGCTCGCCGTCGCTTCGGAGGTCGCCAGCATGCGTGTGTCGGTGCGCGGCATAGACCTCGAAGGCGTCGAGCTCCGAGGCGAGCATGGCGGTCTGCTCGTGCGCATCGAGAGGATTCACGTCGAAGCATCCCTCCTCGCGGTCCTGTTCCAGGGCGCCGCTGCGATCACCGCAGTCACGGGCGACGGAATCGAAGTCTCGGTCGATCTCGCGCATCCCGGCTCCGCCGCGTCTCTCTCGCAAGTGCAGAGCAGGTTCTCCGGTCAAAAGCCCGGCTCCGCCGACTCGGGCACGTCCTCGGGTGCAGGCCCCGGCAGAACCTACTCCTTGAGTCGGGTAGACGTTCGAGTGGTCGATTCCAGTGGCCCGCTTCTTTCGATCAAGAACGCGGCGTTGCGGAAGCAAGCTGATGAGGTCGTCGCTACGGCGACCGGCACGATGCTCGGGATTCCCGAAGGCGACCACGCGAGCTCGGGACCCACGACCATCGAGCTCCGCCGAACCTCCGGTACCTGGCAGCTATCGACGTTCCGAATGGAAGGCGGCGAAGTTCGTGCGTTGCTAGACGCCGAAACCGACCAGCGCGCGCTCGCGCTACGCATTCAAGACGCCCTTCAACCGATCCGCGCCCGCGACGAAGGAGAGGAGCCGTCGCCCAATCACGACGAAGCGCCCCTCGCCACGGCGCAACCTTCCGCTCGGCTGTTCGCGCGGCTCACCGCCGATACCGAGGTCGACGTTTCGGGCGTACAGATCGAGAGCCGAACGTTCGGAGACGATCGAATCGAGCGAATCCGAGACTTCGCCGTATCCGTCGAGGGCGGGAACAACGGCTGGTATCGGGTTCAGGTCGGCGGAGAAACGTCCAATCGGGGAACGCTTCAGATCGACCTGAGCGTGGAGCCCGAGAGAGCGCGCGCTGAAGGCACTGTGAGACTTCGTCAGATCTCGCTCGCACTCCTCTCTCCCTTCATCCCTCAGGTCCCCCTCTACGACGCCGAGGCGGGTACGCTCGACGCGCAGATCGAGCTCGCCGCGGAGTCGACGGATCGCATTTCGATCGAAGGTGGACTGCAAGTCTAGGAGCTCTGTCTCTTGGACGAGCGCATCGCGGCCAACCCGATCGAGCACGTGCACCTC
>CBDUCC010000146.1:0-8703 GCA_965365555.1 uncultured Myxococcales bacterium
AGGTAGGAGTGCACCATCGCGTCGTCGTCCACCTTCGACGCCATGACGCCGAGCCGCTTCCCGAAGGGTACAGTGCACCGAGCTGGTTGCCCCCGGGCCCGCTCCGAAGCCTGCTGCGCCGCGGACTCACGCCAGCAAACATGAAGGAGCTCTTCACTCATCCAGCGTTCTGGAAGGCATGCCTCCCTGCGATGAACGGCGTATGCACGGCGCGCTCGCTCGGCAAGATGTACGCAGCCCTCTCGCTCGGTGGCGAGCTCGACGGTGTTCGACTGCTGAGCGAGGATGTCTTGCGCCAGGCGACCGAGGTTCAAATGAAGCGCCCCGATCGGGTGGTGCTCTATCCACTGCACTGGCGACTTGGATACCACCGCGCGGACGCCATGCTGATGAACGTTCCGAGCGCCTTTGGTCATTTCGGCATGGGCGGCGCCGGCGGTTGGGCCAACCCCGAGCTCAAGCTCGCTGCTGCCCACGTGCACAACGGTTTCCCCCTCTCACCGATCGGCCAGATGCGCACCGTGATGATCACCGCCGCCATCTACGAATCCCTCGGCCTGTACCGCGGCATCCGCCACACCCTCCGCCACGGCCCCCGCCTCGATCTCCTCGGGGACATGTACCCCCTCCAAAACCTCCGGCATTTCAAGCGTTTGCGAACCTGACTGCGAATTTCTTCGAGAACCGATTCCCGCGTTCCGTGATACGGTCCGTAGACGATGAGTGACGTGGCGCTCCTACGCGATCGAGCCTTCATCGCGGGTCAGTGGATCGAGACCGACGCACGCATCGACGTCCTCGACCCCGCGTCGGGCGAGCGGATCGCAAGCGTTCCGCAGTGCGGTGCCGGCGAGGTCAGCACGGCGATTGACGCCGCCGTCGACGTATTCACCGACTGGCGAGCGCGCCCAGCGAAAGCTCGAGCCGAACCCTTGCACCGCATGGCGCGGGCAATGATGGATCGCGAAGAGGAGCTCGCGACGCTGATCACTCGCGAGCAAGGCAAACCTCTCCAAGAGGCACGCGCCGAAGTCGCATACTCCGCATCTTTTCTCACATGGTTCGCCGAAGAGGCGCGACGCAACTATGGGGAAACCATCCCGGCGCCGACCGCGGATCGGCGTATCATCGTGCTTCGCCAGGCCATTGGCGTGGGCGCCGCGATTACGCCATGGAACTTCCCCTCCGCCATGATCACGCGAAAGCTCGGACCTGCACTCGCGGTCGGCTGCCCGCTGATTCTGAAACCGGCTGAAGCGACGCCTCTCTCCGCACTGGCGCTGGCCGCCCTCGCGGAGGAGGCCGGCTTGCCGAGCGGACTCTTCTCCGTACTCACCGGAGACCGAGATGCCGCGGACGAGCTCGGCCGCGCGCTCCTTGCCGACTCGCGGGTGCGCAAGCTGAGCTTTACGGGCTCGACCGCGGTCGGCAAGAAGCTGCTCGCCGCCTCCGCCGCGACGATCAAGCGAGTGAGCCTCGAGCTCGGCGGCAACGCCCCCTTTATCGTTCTGGACGACGCCGATGTGGATGCTGCCGTGCGCGGCTGCCTCGTCGCGAAGTTCCGCAATGCCGGTCAAACCTGCGTGGCCGCCAACCGTATTCTCGTGCAGGACGGCATCTACGATCGTTTTCGGGATGCCTTGGCAGGCGCGATGGGCAAGCTGCAGGTGGGCCCCGGTCTCCGGCCGGGCGTGGACATCGGTCCGCTCATCGATCAGCGCGCGTACGAGAAGGTGACCGGCTTGGTCGAGGAGGCGGTTGGCAAGGGCGCCCATCCGAGCCTCCGCGGCGACCAGGCAGGTCGCGGTGGCACCTTCTTCGTGCCGACACTGCTCGAGGGAGTGACACCGGACATGCGCATCGCGCGCGACGAGGTGTTCGGCCCCGTCGCACCGCTCATCCGCTTCGGCAGCGACGAAGAGGCCATTGCCCTTGCGAACCAAACGAAAGCCGGCCTCATCGCCTACCTCTACGGCCGCGATCTATCGCGCCTCGTCCGTACCTACGAGTCGCTGGAGGCCGGGATGGTTGGCGTCAACACCGGCCTCGTCAGCACCGCCGAAGCGCCATTCGGTGGTTGGAAAGAGAGTGGACTCGGAAGGGAAGGGAGCCGCCACGGCCTCGACGAGTGGACCGAGCTCAAGAGCGTGACCGTTGCCGTGGGCTGACCGAAGCTTGCTCCTTCGCTACGCCTGCAGATACGCTTCCAGCGATTTCATGCCTCAGACCTCTTTTTCGATCTGCGTTCTGATCCTCACCATCGCTTGGGAGTCGGCCCCCTGCAGCGCGCAAGCAGATAGCAACGGGGACCTGGGCGATCCGCACGCTGCCGTGGATTCGGCTGCCGATCCCGCGACCCCGAGCTACGACGAGTTCCGGCTGAACCAGCTCCACTATCTATCTGGGCGATCGCGTACTGGGGTGATCAGCACCTCGGCGG
The DNA here is from genome assembly GCA_965365555.1 of uncultured Myxococcales bacterium. Lineage (GTDB taxonomy): Bacteria > Myxococcota_A > Polyangia > Polyangiales > Houyiibacteriaceae > SG8-38. The sequence continues at coordinate 2,441 of CBDUCC010000146.1, forward strand.
TCACTGCGGCCGGGCTTGCACTCGTCATTCCGGCCGCCGTGGGCCAGTGCGTTCGTGTCGCCTCCTCGTCGAGCTTCGATGATCTCCGCTGCTCGACGACGGGAAAGGCCCTCCTGGGCGTGGGCATTCCGATCCTCGTGGCGGGCGTCACTGGCCTGCTCGTGACCTCGATCATGCTCGGCGTCCGCAGAGGGAAGATGAGGAGCATCGAGGATCGACTTTCGTACGAGCGCCATCGCACCATCCGCTGGGATCCGACGCGTTCCGCGGTCGCTTTCTAACGGTAGACCCGCTCGATATCGAGGATTTCGCCGAGGACGTAGTCCGAGATCTCATGGTGGATCACATCGTGGTCCAGCAGGATGTTGAAGCGCCCCGACCACGCATTGGAGCGAAACGAGGTGTACGCGAGATAGTCGTACGAGTAGACCCCGCCGAAGCAGCACTCGTCGAACTCGCCGAAGAACTGTACTTGTTCCCGGCTCGGATAGGTTGCCATCAGATAGAGCTCGAGATAGTTCGGGGTAATCCGCTCCTCGTAGTCCCCAAAGTGACCCACGGCATCGCGCAAGTAGTGTGGCCAGCTACCGCTGACCGGATAGCTGGCGTCGATGCGCTCATCGATCCCCGCCACGAGGACCGTCGTCCAGCCGCCGCCCGACAGACCCAGCATGATTCGGCGGCTGTACTCGTACGTCGCTTCCGCCCAGTTCAGCGCAACGACCACCGGCTCGGCGAAATACCCAAGCGGATGCTCACGCGCACTCAACTCGTAGTGTGCGTCCGTCTCGAACGGGTGCGTATTCATGCCGATCATCGGCATCGAGAACGCGAGCACTTGATACCCGGACTCGAGAAGCGCAACGATGGTGCTCTGCCCGACCTCGCGAAAGTCACCACCGTGGCCTTGATGATAGAGGGCTAGTGCTCCGCTCCACGAATCGGGATGAATCAAGTACACAATCGAGGACAGGCCTTCTTTGTCGATCTTCAGCTCCTGGATCCAATGTCCGGGAAACGCGTCGTCGGTGTCCAGCCTCACCGCATCCGGCATTCGCGTTGGTAGCGGCTCTCCGAAGACGAAGTCGATCAGTTCTGCACGCACCTCTTCGACATCTTCGGCAGTTCGAATCCGCTGCGATTGATCGAAGAAATCCCAGGAGGAGAAGCCCTGCGCTTGTAGCTCGCAGCCAAGCACGAGGAGCAGTAGCGAAGTGAGCCAAGGTCTCATCGGTGTTTCCTCCTGAGGAGGCAAGCTAGGTGGACCCGACAACTGCACGCTTCATGCCAGCAAGAGCGGTCCACAAGTCGGCTGATTCCGTCACCGATACCCGAAAAATCTGCGTTCGGGCTGCCGTGGTGCAGCATTTACGCAGAGCTATCAGTCGTGACGAAGCGAACGCTCTAGAGCACTTCGGTCGTGCGACGCCGGCCAAAGAGGCTGTTGTCGACTTCACTCGCGCGGACCTCGGTGTACTCGGCCGGACTCTCGATTCCGAGCTCGCTCCGAACTGCATCGAGCGGACGCTCCAGCCACTCGTGCCATGGAACGTCGAGGAACCACGCAGCCCGCCGCGCGATCCGGCGTCCATCGGCGACGTGCGCGCGCGCCCGAAGGGAAGGGTCGGTCACTCGGCCAAGCTTCAGCCAAGCGACGGCGGCGATGAGCCCCACACCCCAGTTTCCGCTCTCGGTGTGGCTGAACGCGAGCAAAGCCGCCTCGCCCACGAGGTCTCCGCGATACCCGAGGACGACGTGCCAGAGATCGTGCGTGTCTCGAAGCCAGTTCCGCACCCAGGCGAGTTCCGGATCTGCGATGGGCTCTGCCACCAGAGATGCCTCCACCAATCCGTCTGCAGTGATGCCTTCGGATTCTACGAAGTCGAGATACGCGCGCCCGAGGCTCCCCTCTGGAAGCTGGGCCAAACGCCCACGATCGCAAAGCACCGAGAGAAGGTCGGGGCGAGTGCGAAGGAGTCGACGCCCCGTTTCGCTCTGCTGAAGTCGTGCGTGGGTACGCGTCAACGCCGGGCCTTGCAGCGCCTCGATGACCTTGAAGACCTGCTTTGTGTCGTCGGGATCCGCGAAAATCGCCCGAATTCCCTGAGCGGCCCTGAAGGGCCGAATGCTGGCCACGCTCTTCAACACGCGTCGTGTATAGCGCAGACGGAGGGCTTGGCCACGGTACGACTCGGACTCATGGCACGGCCTCGTCGCATTCGAATCTCGAGGCGATGGTGGTTCCGTTCTCAGGGCAGATGAATTGCTCGTACCGCCCATCGCCGTCCATGTGACGCTTCAAGAACGAGATCATCATGCGCGCGATGGCGGTCTTCTGCTCCTCTGTCGAACCGTCCTGGGTGACGCACTGATGGTCCGCGCCTGCGATCTCCATCATTGCCTTCGGGGTGGAGTCGGGAAGGCTCTCATAGACCGCGCCCGTATGGGCGTCGTTCTCAAAATCGATCTCACAGGAGATGAGGAGATGTGGCACGGTCGATGCGGATTGGTCGTTGTCCCAGAACCACATGGCGAGCGGAACCGCTGCCTTCAGGTCGGGTTTCAGTCGGGTCGCGTGGATGACGCCGCCTCCTCCGAATGAGTATCCCATCACCGCGAGCCGCCTCGGGTCGACGACATCCACCACCAGGCTCTCTGTGGTCATGTAGTCGAGCGCTGCGAGTAGCTGCTCCCCGCGTTGATCAGGAGTATCCCAGACAGTGTTGGTCTCGATCAGGAACGTAACGAAGCCGTGTGATGCGAGGCGGGGACCTAACCACTCGAGGCGCGAGCGGTCGATTCCGAACCCGGGAACCACGGCGATCCCACCGAATGAGTAGTCCTCGTCCACGGGATAGTAGATCTCCCCGCCGCCGAAGCCGTCGACGGTCGAAGGTACGAGCACCGTCTCGACGTCGAATGGGCCGACCGGCGATTCGACCAACTCGACAGTTGGGTCCGGACCACGCAGATAGCAGCCAACGATGATGACAGCCGCAACGGAAACCAGATTCCGCGCCGGAGGACGCCGTTTGCGCTCGCGAGCTCCTCTGCCCATCCAGCCGGTGGTTGCTTCTTCGATCCGTCGCACCTTCATCCCCGAACTCCGTGGCCGCTGCGTAGCGTAACGCGGACGGTCACTCGGACTCAGGCCACGCGCCGAGCGGATCCATCATCGCCGAGTCGCTCAGCAAGTGTCCCTGAATAGGGAACAATTACGTATGGACCCGGCGCGCCACCGTTCCCACGTTAATGGCATGGGAAAGGGCGGACCGATGGTCGGCCCGCCCGGACCTCCCCGGAAAGGGGGTTCGTCATGACCTATGGAGGGAACTGGGCTTCGTTCCGAGCGTTTGGGTTGGCGTTCGCAATCGTGCTGACACCGGCACTGATGCAGACCGAAGCAGGTTGTGGAACCGGCGATACGAGCATCGAGTCGCTTTCGTTCGAGGTGGATGGTCAGGAGATGATCGCATTCAGTCCTGATCAGCGGGTTTACGAGGTAATCCTGCCTGAGGAAGCCGAGCTCACTACGGTGACGCTCACCCCGAACGATCCGCTCGCGATCGGATCGCACATGCTGGAGGTGGCTTGTGAGTCCCCCGAGATCGGCTGGATCCCGGCGGGCGGTGGAGAGGTCGAGTTTGACGCTTGGCCCCCTGGCATCAGTCATCTCGTCCTCACCGTCCATGCAGATGGCGGTGCTCGAGGCAGCGTCAGTATCTACGTCACAGCACCCACGGTCTGTGAGTAGCTTTCACTGAGCCCTCGTCCAGGCGGCCCGGCTGCTACCTGCAGTCGGGTCGTCCTGCATTCCATGAAATTCGCAATTGGGTCTGCAAGTGCTGGAACTCGAAAGGCTTCGAGGGGGGCCGCGTGTCCCGGTTGCGGACGCGCTGCCTAGGAGGGGTCGTAGCAGATACGGCAGGTGCACTCGCAGAACTTGCCGAAGCCCGGTTCTTCCGTGCAGGCAGGTCCGCTCGCCGTGTCAAACCGGTTGCTCGCGCAGATCGGCCCACAGGGCGGGCAGTCTGCAGCCGTCTCGCAGACAGTTGCACTGCCCGCTTCGTACGCTTCACAGTTCTCGCCGTCGCGTCCAGATCCCAGGATGAACATCCCTGCGAACAGGAGCGCGGCGGCTCGTGCTCGACACTTCGACAAGCACCGAGAATGCTGCTCTGGCGTTTTCCGAAAGTGGCACCAAGAGCTTGCCAACGAGCTCGTCGAACGCCACGGGCTGTGCGAAAAACGCATCATCGAAATCGGCTGCGGGAGCGGAGAGTTCCTGCGAATGCTGTGCGAGGCGGGAAACAACCGGGGCCTCGGGTTCGACCCTGCGTACCACCCGGGTCGGGATGGAGGAGGCAACACCCAGCTGGAGTTCATCCGTGATTTCTACGGCCCCAAATACGCCGATCGGCACGCTGACTTCGTCTGTTACAGGATGACCTTCGGGCACATCTCGGCGACCCAGGACTTCGTCGAGCGAGTGCGTGCGACCGTCGGCGACCGTCATGACGCCGTCGTTCTGTTTCGGGTGCCCAACGTGGAGAAATGTCTGCGAGATTTCGTTTTCCGGGACGTCTACTTCGAGCACTGCAGCTACTTCAGCCTCGGTTCGTTGGGTCGACTGTTTCGGCGCCCGGGCTTCGACGTGCGACGCCATTGTCGTGAGTACGACGACCAGTACATCATGATCGAATGTGCCGCGTCGGAGGCCAGGCCCACCCCGCCGTTGGCGGAGGAAAACGATCTCGAGACACTTGCCCGACTCGTCGAGGGTTTCGAACACCAGGTGGCAGCACAGCTCCGCACCCGGGGGCGACCGACTCCCTCAGTGGAAAGAGGACGGCAAGAAGGTGGTCGTCCGGAGCAGCAGCTCGAAGACTACCGCGTTGCTCACCACGCTTCTTCACGCGGAAGTCGTCCCATGGGTCGTGGACATCAACCCGCGGCGTCACGGCCATTTCATGCCCAAGGGCGGTCAGGAGATCGTTGGTCCTGACTTTCTCATCGAGTATCGGTCAGACGTAGTCGTCGTGATGAATCCCATCTATGAGAACGAGATCGTCGCCGATCTCGCTGTCCGCGGCTTGAGGCCGGAGATCGTCACCCCCTGACCGACTCGAGGGGATGCAAACGCGGTCGCCTTGGTGTGGATGGCGGTGAGCGACTACGATTCAATTCGAGAAGATTAGCGAATGTCTCACAGTCGGTCGCGTGTGCTGATGCTCAGCCAGCGAAAGCTCCACGACGTCATTTGCCGGCACAATGGCTACGAGTTCGAAGATGTCATCTGCGCGATCGATGCTGTGGATCTGATCTCGCTTGAGCCCGTGGACAAGTCCGGGGCGTTTCAAGGGCAGCTCTTCGACAAGCTGCGCCGACTCACTGGGATTCACATCGAGCGAGACAAGACCCTGTCCCCGCCGCTCCTCGAGGAGCGCGAGTACGACCTGTTGTTCGTCGCGGGCACGAACCCTCAGGAGATCACTCGACTCCGCCTGCAGCGCTGGGTCGAGGAGGCAGCCGAACATTGCAGGCAGACGGTCTGCTACTTCGAGGAGATGTGGGAGAACTGGCTCGAGCACGAGAGCCTGACCACCGCATTGGCGCAGTTCGATCACATCCTGTTGGGGTGCAAGAACACCTGCGCGGCGCCCGAACGGGCAACTGGCGTGCCGGTCACCTACGTCACTCCGGGTATCGACATGGTCCGGTTCTGTCCCGTGCCCAATCCTCCCCGCCGTTCCATCGACGTGCGCTCCATGGGACGGCGCTCTCAGGCCACCCACGACGCGCTGTACGACGGGTCCGAGTGTACAGGCGCTACCTATCTCTACGATTCCAATCTCGGGGCCTATTCAGGCGACCTCGCTACGCATCGCGACCTGCAAGCAAGCATCATTCGACGCGCACGCTACTTCATCGTGAATCCCGCCAAGGTAGACAAGCGCGAACACAGCCATGGCCAGGAAGAGCTGGCGTTGCGTTTCTACGAAGGCGCAGGCGGTGGCGCGGTGCTTCTGGGCCAGAGCCCCAAGGGCGATGCCTACGACGACAACTTCGATTGGCAGGATAGCGTCATCGAAATGCCGTACGGGAGCAAGCACGCCCCGGAGATCATCGGGGAGCTCGACAAGGACCCGGCCCGGCTCGCCAAGATTCGCCGCGACAACGTAGTCAACCACCTGCGCCGACAGGGTGTCTACCACCGTCACGGAATCGCTGTGGTAGACGATGATCTCCAGGGACGGCGAATC
>CBDUCC010000147.1:0-8637 GCA_965365555.1 uncultured Myxococcales bacterium
CGCACTGGACGGGCCAGTCGCCAGCCTCGGCAGGATCGCTCAGGAGCGTCAGCCCGGTGAGGGTCCCGTTGCCACCGATGGCGACCAGACCGTCGACTCCGTGCTTGCTGAGTACGGCGCGAGCGTGATTCCTGTGCTCGGCGTGGTGAAAACGTTTGCAGCGTGCGGAGTTGAGAATGGTTCCTCCCTCGCGCAGGATGCCATTGACCCGGCTGGCCTCGAGGGGGGCGATCTTCTCATCGAGCAAGCCACGATAACCGTGGCGGATCCCCAGCATGCGATGGCCTTTGGCCAAGGCCACCATCGTCGCCGCGCGAACGGCGGCGTTCATGCCCGGCGCATCCCCGCCGCTCGTCAAGATCGCAATCGTCTTCGCCATGGCTCCTCCTTTGGCGAGGAACCCTTATCTCACGTGTGCACCGCGGCCGCCAAGGTCAGAATGCCTTCCCCTCGTTCATCCCGAAGCGCTTCGCGATGGTCGCCATCGGGCAAAACCCGGTGAACGAGGCCTGGAACATGTTGAGCCCCACGAAGAGCGGAAGGGCCAGCCAGGCGATGTGATGGGAGTACGCCAGCGCGACCCCTGCCGTGACCATGATGCCGGCCACTCGAAAGACCAATTTGTCGATGTTCATTCTTTTCACTCCTTGTTGTGCCCATGATCAGAACGAGTAGCGAAGTCTCACGTACACGTTCGTGTTCTCCTTGAGTTGACCGAAGAAGGTGTAGTCGTCGCGGCCGAACATCAGGTTCGCGCCCACGACGATCGCCAACGGGTCGATGATCTTGTAGGTGACGCGCGGCCGAATGTAGGTGTCGAGCTCGTCCGGCGAGAAGAAGGTGAAGAGCGACAGCTCGAGATTGTCCATCACCAGAAGCTGAGTGAGGCGCAGCGTGATCAGATGCCGGAACCGGTTTGGCAGGTACTCCGGCCAGTACGACCCCGGTATGCCATCGGGGCCCGAGGGGTCGGTCAGCTCGTCGTACTTCAGCGTGTACTCGAGGTAGTATTGAAGTCCCATTTGGAACTTCGGGAAGAGCTCGCGCTCGTATCCGACGAGACCCCGGAACTGCGAGTTGGGCTTCGTCGGATCGGTGCCAGCGCGATCGTTCAACGAGTCGTAGAAGGCCGCCTCGACGTTGAAGAGGCCTCCGCCGAGCGGCGTACGAACACTGGCACCGTACACGCCGAGACGGGCAAAGGTCAGATTGGGCGCATCCGGTGGCGGCGCGAGCGGTCCGGTGAGGGCCGTGGGCTGCGGCCAGAACCCGACGTAGCCGTAGGCCGCGAGCTCGACGGGCCCGGCGCTGCCATAGAGCCGCCCGTGGATCGTTCCGTTCCGGAGGCGTTTGTCGGGCTGGGTTGGTTGGATGGGCGTCAGCGGAGACCGGTCGCCGATGATCCCGGGCTCCGGAGGCAGCGGATTGAAGAAGGAGAGTCGCTCTCCGTCGATGAACCGATCGGGCTCGAAGATCGGGGTCCAAACCAGGTCGAGGCCCACCTTCTTGATCCTGAAGGTCGTCTGGATCGAGTTGGAGGGCGCCTTGAGATACTCGTCGGCCCTCCCGATGAAGAACGAGTTGAAGTCCTTCGGGAATAGGTCGTTCAGGAACAGGAAGTCGCCGGTACCCCAGGTGAGAACCTGGCGGCCGAACCGCATCGTGAACCAGCTCCCCCCACGGACGAAGATCGAGGCATCACGGATGTCGAACCAGACGCGGGACTCGACACCATCGACGAAGACATCGCCTCGAAAGCGAGCACTCGCGATCTCGTGCACCGCGTCGACGTTGAGCCGAAAGCGGGCCTCAGCAGCGGTGAACTCGTTGGCACTCGCCGCGCTCCGAACGACCCGCGGACTGAAGAGGCCTTCGACGAAACCGCCGAGTTGAAAATCCCAGCTGCTCCCTCCAGAGCTCGATCCGCTGTCCTCTTCTTCCCAGTCGTCGAACTCTCCCCAGTCGTCCTCGCCGCTTGGTTCCGCGAAGGGCTCGCTGTCACCGGCGATCTCCTCAGGGGTCGCGAAGCTTTCCGGCTCCGCATCGGTTGCAGTAGATGGCTCCTCGTCAGCCTCGGCGGCTGCCTCCTCTCCGCCTGGCTCGGGGCCCTCGACTTGGGCGAAGGCTCCCGAGGCGAAGGCCAGCGCCGCGAAGACCAATGCGGCGACGGCCATGCAACGGAGCGAGGGGACGCCGCTTCGGCAGTTCCTGCTGGTGCAGATCGGCGTCTTCATTTACCGCAGCCACTTCTGCGGGGGGTTGCGAAGCGAACCCTCCACGAAAATGTCATCGGGGATGCCGAGGTCGTACTGGACGTTGCTTACATCGCTCAGCGTATACCCACCGGATTCGAGGTCGCTGACCTTGAGCCTCGTGATTGTCGGGATGCCACCGACCGTGTCGACTTTGACAGTCTCGATGCGCCGGTAGACTTTCCCCTGGCCGTTCACGTACTCGATCTTCGAGGGCAAGAAGGTCGTCTTGTCGATGCGAAGGGTGTAGTGCGCAAACTCGACGCCCTTCGTGCTCTTCGGAGTGCTCTTGACCACGTACTCGGTGCTGGTCGTCTCGAGCAGCTCGTGCCTGTCCTCCGAAGGATGGCGGCCCGAGATGTCTTCGTAGAAGAAGTGCGTGCCTACGAAACTCGTTCGCTCATCACTTGCAGCGATTCGCTTCACGAGGTCGAGCCCAGGCAGGTAGAGCCAGCGATCGTCGTCCTTGTTCGTATGCTTCTTGACGAGGAACGCCGTGTTTCGTACGTCCGCGGGCTGGTCGAAGACGACGAGATAGTTCTGGTCGCCACCGTCTTTGATGTCTCGACGGAGCACCGCAAACTGCCTGCGCTGGGATCGCCCCTTGCTGTCGACGATCTTCATCCGAACCAATGCCCGTCCGTCGTTGGCCGCGTAGTACTGCGCGGTATTGGTCCGGTTTACGATGGCGCTCGCGTCGCTGAGGTCGCCGGCCTCGGCCTGCGAGGCCGCGGTGGATAGAACGACGGCCGCCGCAGTGACCGCCAACCAGTTTCTCGTTGCATTCTTCATGTGGTTTGCTCCTTGAGAGACGTCGTCGGGCCCTCGTCCCGATCGCCCGCCTTCTCCTTCTTGGTGGAAAGCCAGTTCTGGATGTTCATCATGATTGCGGGCAGCAGCATCACGGTGACGAGGCTCGAGACGGCCATGATGGCGGCCATCAAGAAGCCCACGGTGTTGTAGGGAACCAGCGGCGCTGCCAGCAGTGGAAGGAAGCCGATGGCGATGACGATTGCGTTACGCGTGATCGCTCTGCCCGGCTCCTGGAACATGAGCGTCATCGTGGCGCTCCAATCACCGGTCTCTTTCTGGATCGCGCGGGCGCGCTCGAGAAAGTGGATCGCGAAGTCGACGGACAGACCCAGCGTCAGGGACGAGAGGACGGCGACGGGCATGTCGTAGTCCTTCCCGACGAGACCGATCAGACCGTAGGTGAATACGATGGTGATCGTGAGCGGGACCATCGCCAGCAAGCCGTACACGGGCGAGCGGAAGAGGATCATCATCATCAAGAAGACGATGACGAAGGCCCCCATCAAGCTCTCGAGCATGCCGCCGACCATCTCGTCCTGCCAAACGACGTTGAGGTACGTGAGGCCGGCCCAGTCGGCGCGCAGGCCCTCTGGAGGCGGGTTCGCTGCGAGGAAGGCGTCCATATCGGCCTTCACTGCCATCATGTCCTGGTTGTCGCCGCTCTTCAGTTGCATCCAGATGGCGCTCTCCCGGTAGTCCGGGCTGACCAAGTGCCAGAGATCGTTCGGACGGTGCGAGGACTGGAACTGGAGCAGGGTCTGGGCGACTCCCTCCGTGCTCGCCGGAATGCGATAGTCGGCGTCCTCGCCACTCACCAGCTCGCGGTAGACCGTCTTGACCACATCGGCGATCGAGCTGGTCTTGCCGACCAGAGGATGTGCGCTGGCCGCCTTCTGGACCTCTTCGATGTAGGCGAGATGCTCCGGGCTCTGAAAGGTCTTGCTCTGGGTCTGCGCTTGTTCGAGCGCGCTCTGGACCGCCGCCCAACGCTCGGACTCCTCGCCGGTGGTGTCGAACGACAGGTCTGAGGTGGCTTCGATGAGGGCGTCTGGAACGCTGGTGAAGCCTTCCTCGCTGTCCGCGACAGCCTGCGTCTTCAACGCGTCCCAGCGGGTCCGCGTTGCCTCGTCAGCGGAAACAAGCACCTCGTCGCCGGCCGCGACGATCGCCACGTCGGCGTCGACGTCCTGCTTCATGATCAGGAAAGCGGTGTAGGTCCCCGCAAGCTCACGGTTGAGGACCTCGTCGGCGACGCGAATCTTGTGGGACGGCTTGAACCAACGGACGGGGTTGTCGTTGATGTTGATCTGCGAGATGCCGTAGCCGCTCAGCGCGATCGCTGCGACCGTCACCACGAGGATCGGCTTGGCGAACCGAAGGCTCTTGCCGCCGACCGATTCGACGACTCGGCCGAGCAGGCCGCCCTCGGGCTGGTCCTTTTTGCTCGAAAGCAGGCCCTCGAGCCGCTTGTCGGGCATCGCCGCGATGTACGCCGGGACGACGAGGATCGTGAGGACGAAGGCGAGGCCGATGCCGAAAGCGACGAAGGCGCCGAACACACGGACGGGCGGGATCGGGGTCAGCATGAGGGAGAGGAAGCCGGCCGCCGAGGTGAGCGAGGTGTAGAGCATGGGAGCGAAGAGGTGACTCACCACCTCCCGCACAGCCTTCTTCCGGTCGCCGTGCCGTGGATAGATATCGACGAACTCTGAGAGCAGATGCACGGAGTCGACCACCGCGATCGGCATCAAGAAGATCGGGATCATCGAGCTCATGATGTGGACGGTGAACCCACTGGCGATCAGCGCACCCATCGTGATGGTCACCGTCGTCATCGCGACGATCATCGGAGACAGAACGAGGGTGAAGGAGCGGAAGAACCACCACATCAGGAGCAGGATGACGAGCGCGGCAAGCGGGGCGCTGATCGCCATCTGCTTGAACATCTCGACGCCGAAAGTATCCTCGGCCACGGGAAGACCGGTGATGTAGAACTGGTCGCTGGTGTCACCGAAGCCGGCGACGATCGCCTCGATCTCTTCGGAGATGCGGTGACTCTCGTGCTTGTTCTCGATGGGAACGTAGAGCGCGACGCTGTCGCCGTCCTCCGAGACGACGGTGCCTCGCAGCATCGGAAGTCGTAGGGCGGCCTCCTTGATCGCGATGGCATCCTCGGGCGTCTTGGGAGGCTCATCCATCAGCCACTCGAAACGAATGGTTCCGGGTCCAGCCTGCTCGATGTTGTCCATCGTCGACGGACCGAGCACGTCGCGCGCGATGACCCCATCGATGCTCTTCACGCGCTCGTTGAGCTCATGCACCCGAGCCAGGGACTCGGGATTGAAGACGCCGTTCGGCTCGGACTCGTTCACGACACCCACGACGATCAAGTCGTGAAGCGCGAACTCGTCCTTGGTCTCGTTGTGGAAGACCCTCGCCGGGTCGTCCTTCGAGAGCATGTTCTCCGGATCGGTGTCCACCTTGATCGAGGGAATCGCCGAACCAAGACCGATGGTCAGGACGGCCAGGCCGATGAAGACCAGGCGGGCATGTTGAAGGGGAAAATCGAGAATCTTTCGTTTCATGAACAGCTCCCTCTAAACGTGAGCTCATCTATATGCTCACATAATCATATAGTCAAGTGGTGATTTTTTGTGAGAAAGCGCTATAAGGGGGAGGAGATGGGAAAAACCGCCCTAAACCCGCAGAATCTCGAGTCGGTAGCGACCCGCTTCAAGATTCTCGGCGTGCCCCTGCGGCTTCAGATCCTGAACGAGCTGGCCGACGGCGAGCGCACGGTGGGCGAGCTGGTGGACGCGACGGGGAGCACTCAGCCCAACGTCTCCAAGCACCTGACCACCCTGCTCTCGCACCGCCTCGTGAAGCGCGACAAGCGCGGCAACTCGGCCTACTACACGGTTGCCGACCCGGCGGTCTTCAAACTCTGCGAGATCGTCTGCGGGAACATCGAACGCGCACTCGACGAAGAGCGCCGGGCCTTCACCGGTTAGCGCGGGGGGCGATGTCAGTCTGTCAGCAGAGCGCGCCCTTTGTTCGCTCGCTCTAGTACCGGAGCAACGCGGGAATCGCCTTCGAGCGCCTCCCAGAGCGCACCGGCGCGCAGACGGTAGTCGTCCGGGCTCAGCCGGCCTCGTAGGATCTCAGCGCGCAGGAAGACGAACGTCGTCTGCACGACGTCGTGCAAGCAGTAGTCCCGGATCTCCGCATGGCGTCCCTGTTCATGCATGCTCTGAACCTTCGAGCCGTCGACGTCCATCTTGCCGGGCATACCCACGAGCTGCGCCAGGGCGTCGAGACTCGGCATGCGGCTTGCGCCGAAGTCGGTCATCACGTCTGCTAGGTCGAGATGCCCTTCGTCGCTGTAGCGATAGCGATAGTCGGCGCCGCCACTGCGCCCGGCATAGTACGCTGGGAAGGGCACACCGTGCTTGAGCATCCGATTCGCCAAGACCGGAAGATCGAAACGGCGTCCGTTGAAGCTGACCATCGTCGGGTGACGCTCGCCGATGAACTCGGCAAACTCCTCGAGGACGCGGGACTCGTTGGGTGGAGCGTCCTCTTCACCACCGAACGCGCCGAGCTTTCGGAATGTATGATCGCCGTCGAGCCAGAGGACCCCAAGCGCCACGACCTGGTGAAATGGCGCGGGTGGAAACCCACCTACGGCCGCGTCCCAGACCAGCTCTGGGTCGGGAACGGTTTCGATGTCGAGTACCAAGAACGAACGCGCCACAGCCGGAAAGTAGCGGAAAACCGGATCGCTGGAGCGAAAAATCGTGCCTCTTAAGAGTCGCGTAAGATCCAGGTCCTTTACTTCATGAGGGAGACAAGCTCCCAGGAAGGAACGACTCATGAAGCTCATCAACAAACAGACGATCATCGCAGCGCTCGTCGGCGGCATTTCCGCCCTCGCGCTCACCGCAGGCGGCGTGGCCTTGGCACACGGAGGCCCGCACGGCAGAGGCGGCCCATGGGAGCCGGGGAAGATGGAGGAGCATCTCGCCGAGCTTACCGAGCGTCTCGACCTCAGTCCGGCTCAAGAACAGCAGATCGGTGCGATCATGAAACAGGCGCAGGCCGAGGCCGCCACCATCAAGGAGATGCCGCGGGGCAAGGAGAAGTTCGTCGCGATGAAGGAGCTGCGTTTCTCGGCCGAGGACCAGGTCTATGCCAACCTCAGCTGCGAACAGCGTGAGGGGCTTCGGTTGCTCAAGCGCGAGCACAAGGTAGAGCGGATGCAGCAGCACTTCGAGCGAAAGCACGGCTCCAAAGAGCCTGAGAACTGAGGAACGCAGCCCGTGTCCAATCGAATCCTGCTCGTCGAAGATGATACCGCCCTTGGTCAACAAGTGGTCGACTCGCTTTCGCGGGCAGGGTTCGAGCCGCATTGGATCCGAGACGGCGACGAGGCGCGAGACCTTTCACCCGACGACTTTCGCCTGATCGTGCTGGACCTGATGCTGCCGGGCACCTACGGGATGGACCTACTCAAGCGCTATCGCAGTAGGTCCGAGGTCCCGGTCGTGATCCTCAGCGCACGCGATGACACCGCGGACAAGATTCGGGGCCTACGGCTTGGCGCCGACGACTACGTGACCAAGCCGTTCTTCCCCGAGGAGCTGCTGGCGCGCATTCAGGCCTGCCTTCGAAGACCCAATCTCTCCGGGAACGACCGCATCGTCGCCGGTCCGATCGTGATCGACCTGGAGCGACGCGAGGTCACCGCAGCCGGCAACCCCTTGTCGCTCACGCAGGTGGAGCTCGCCATCCTTTCAACCCTGGCCCGCCGAAAAGGCGCTGCCGTCACACGGGACGCGCTGGTCGAAGCCGCGCTCGACCCGTCCCAAGATTCGAGCCGCAGGACGCTCGACGTGCACATCTCGCGACTCCGGACGAAGCTCGGGGAGCACTCGGCGCTAGTCGAAACGGTTTGGGGCATCGGCTACCGACTCTCCGAGGGACGATGACGCTCCGAACCCGACTCGCGCTGACGCTCGGCATCGCCGCGGTATCGCTTCTCGTGCTCATGGGATGGGCGCAATGGCGCTGGAACTCGCGAATGCGCGTCGACGCATTGGCGGAGGCCGCCGTGCACCGCATGGAGTCTGGCGGCCGGGCTCGCTGCGAGGCGAACCCCGAGGGCTGGCCGGAACCGCGCCGTGAACGCGAGGCACGGCGCCAGGACGGTCCCCGTAGGCATCGCTTCCCGCCCCACCGCTTGTTCGCTTACGACGCGAGGTTCGAGAGCCGCAATCCGAACAGCCCCGTGTTCCCCGCAGAGCTCGCCCGGCGTCTCGAGGCAGGCAACGTCGTCGCCGCGACAGGCTCCTCGGACCATCGCCGAACCGAGCTGGCGGTGCGGATGCCCTGGGACGACGGCCCCTGCGCCGTGGTGCTGATGCGCGCCAAGGGTCCGCCTCGGTGGTTCTCCGGGGTGGTGCTGATGCCGGCGTTCCTCGTCGCACTGGTCGTGATCGTGGTCGCGCTCTTCGCCGCCGGGCCGCTGGTGCGGCGGGTGCGGCAGCTCACCGAATCGGTGCGCAGACTCGGC
>CBDUCC010000148.1:0-8625 GCA_965365555.1 uncultured Myxococcales bacterium
GCTCACCCCGAGTGCAACAAACTTCTCGCAACGACTCGCGAACCTCAGGCACTACTCCTTGAAGTCGCGCGCTCCGAGATCGTTGAGGACGGGGGTCGCCATGTCCGACTGCACCAGCAGACCCATCGTCACGCCTGCCGAGCCGCATCGCGCGAGCTCCTCGGACTTCACGACGCTCATCCAGAAGTCGCCACCGCCGCCACCGACCTCCTCCGGGTAGTGCGCCCCGAGAATGCCCAGCTCGCCGGCGCGCTCGAAGACCGAGCTCGGAAAGATCTTCTCCTCTTCCCATTGGTCCACCTTGGGGGCCAGCTCGGTCTCCACGAAGGTCCGAACTTGCTGCCGAAAGATTTGATGCTCTTCCTGAAATGGTTGGAACGTCGACGCCATGCTGCCCTCACTCTGAGAAAATGAATGAACGTTCATTTAGTCCCCGCAGTGCGAAAAAGCAAGCTTCGGGCAACGCCGGGCCGTGGCTACTGATTCGGGGGCTCGATGGGCTTGTCGGGCTTCTCGAGGACGATCGCGTCCAGGCGCTCCGCATGGATCTCGGGGCTGAGCTCCGCCCGAAGCTTGGAGATCAGTGCCTCGAGCTCCGCTTCGCGCTGCTCCCGCCAGAGCTTGCGGCGGATCCCCGGGCCCGCCTGTTCGAGGCTCTGAACCCGCTCGGGTCGAATCGCACTGAGCTCGAGGACGCTCCACTTGCCGTCGCCGAGATCGAGCGGCGGACTCAGGTCCCCGGTCTTGTTCAGAGCGAACGCCGCCTTAGCGAGCGTCTGGTCCACCATGGCCTGCGAGTCGCGGCCCACCAGCGCGCCGTCGGAGGTGAAATACAGGAGGTCGCCTCCGCGCACCTTCGTCTCGGTGTCGAGACTCCGCTCCTTCGCGATCGTTCGGAACTCCTCGGGTCCCTTCGCGACGAGGAGCTTGCGGACCTCCACCGCCTCGCCCTCGCTCCCTAGAAGAATGTGCCGGGCGCGGCGCATCGCGGGACGCCGGAACTCATCCGCATGGTCCTCGTAGTATCGCACTACGTCGGCTGCAGGCACCTGGTCCGGCGTTGCCATCTCCTCGAACTCCTTTCGGACGAACAGCTTCACCATGGTCTGGTTCACGAAGCGTTCGACGTTCGGATCGTCGCCGTAGCCGAGTTTCTCTGCGCCCTGATAGTAGAGCTCGTGTTCCACCTGCGCGTCGGCGAGCTCTTGCAGCGCATCGGTGTCGAGTAGTCTCTTTCGTGCATACGGGGAGCGGGCGGCGATCACGTCTTCGAGCTCACCGACCGTGATCGACTTCGATCCGACGGTCGCAAAGATCTTGCCGCGTCGCTCCTCTTCGGGGCTCGGGGCCGCATCTTCGGCGACCGCATGGCCGGTCAGAGCGCCTGCAACTGCCAGGGGGATCCAGAGGGTCCATCGCATGGCCGGCCAGCGTTTCATGGGGCCTCTTGCCGGTCAAGCGGCGTCGTTTGCGAAGAAGCGGGCCAGCGCCGAGGCGAGCTCATCCGCCGCGAACCAATGGATCATGTGACCCACCTCCGGAATCTCCACGAAGCGATGATTCGGGATCCGCGAGATCCTCTCCTGCTCATCCTCGAGCCGAAAGCCACGTTCGCCGGCGACGACGAGCGTGGGCGCCTCGATGGCGCTCAGCAGCTCTGTGAAGAGCGCCGCTTGGAAGGGCCTCGGCGCCCAGGTCTTGTGGAGCGGATCGAAGCTCCAGCGAAGACCGCCTTCGACGGGCTCGGTGCTGTGTTCGATCAGGAAAGCACCGAGCTCTTCACCGAGCTCGGGATTCTGAACGCGCATCCGCATGAGCGCTTCCCGAGCGTTCGCGATCGGGCGAGCGCTCTTTCGCCGAACCTTCTCGACGCCTAGGAGCCAGGCTCGCAACCTCGCAGCGGGGTCCCGGGGTCCCATTTCCGGGGGTCCGATCCCCTCGATGAGGCTCAGGCTGCGAACCCGCTCCGGTCGAGCCGCCGCGAACATCGCGCAGGCACTGCCGCCCATCGAGTGACCTACCAAGTGCACGGGTGCGTCTGTCCACTGCGGAATCAGCTCGTCGAGGTCCAGTACGTAGTCGGGAAAGTGATAGTATCCTCCGGCACCCACCCACTCCGTACGTCCGTGGCCTCTCCAGTCGAACGAAACGACGCCATGGCCGGCGTCGACCAGGCGTCGTGCCACGGCGTCGAAGCTCCAGCCGATGTCGAGGAAACCATGGCAGAGCACCACGTCGACGGATTCTGTTCCCCAGCGAATGACGTGGTGGGACAGGCCGTTCGCGATCCGCGTCGTCTCCGACGCTCCGCTCACGTCTTCGGCTCCTCGAAACGACGGGGAGACAGCGCCTGGGCTTCCCGGGAATCCGACTCGCCACGGATCGCGTCGGCGATCAGCTCGGCGGTCAGAGGCGCCAGCAGAATACCGTTTCGATAGTGGCCGCTGGCGATGAAGAGCCCTTCGACCTGGGTTTCGCCGACGAGCGGAAGACCGTCTGGCGTTCCCGGTCGAAAGCTCGACCAGTGCGACTCGACGACCGCCTCGCGGAGCGAAGGGGCGATTCGCGTCGCCTTGTCGACCACGTCGGCGAGGCCTCCGAAGGTGTTGCCGCGCGAGTATCCGACTCGCTCCATCGTGGAACCGCAGAGCACCCGGCCGTCGGGCCGAGTCACCACGTAGCCCCCTGCGCCAAAGACGACCCGCCGAAACAGTGGAGGGCGGGTCTGAGTGGTGATCATCTGGCCCCGAACCGGATAGATCGCATCGGGCTCGAGAGGCAGCCCCGGGATCTGGGTCGTCCAACTCCCCGCGGCGACCACCACGCAATCGCCGTGCAGCGTTTGATCGGCGAGTTGAACGCCTCGCACCCGCCCGTCGCTCACCTCGACCGACCGCACCGCAGAACCCGTTCGAAAGCGGACGCCCTCGCGCTCGGCACCGAGGGCAACTGCCGACAACAGCTTTCTCGGATCGACCTGGGCGTCCTCGGCCATGCTCAGCGCGCCAAGTGCATCGGGGTGAATCGAGGGCTCCTCTCGCACGAGCTCTTCGGAGCTCCACTTCTGGCAACGCACCCCCTGCACCCGCAGACGCTCTGCCTGCCGCTCGAGCTCCTCGAGCTCCTCGGGGTCGAGCGCGACTTTCACGACACCGCATCGTCGAAAACCGACGTCGACGCCGAAGTGCTCGTCGAGCTCCTCGGCGAGCTCCGCGTGAAGCTCTCGGCTCTTTCGTCCCAGCTGAAGCGCCAGCGCATCGTCGAAGGATTCGACCGACGGACCCAGGATGCCGGCCGCAGCAGAAGAGGCCTCCGCGCCCGGAACGCTTCGCTCCAAGACGACCACGTCGGCGCCTTCCTTCGCGAGGCGGTAGGCCACGCTACATCCCATGAGGCCGCCCCCGACCACGATGACATCGCCATGCATCGGACGAAACTACCTGCTCATTTCACGGGGGCAACCCCTCAGCCGAAGATGTCGCGGTAGGTGACGAGGATCATCACGCCCAAGAGGAAGACGATCCCGAAGGCGTGAACTGCCATTTCGAACTGCTCGTTCGCCCTTCGGCGGGTGACCGCCTCGTAGCCGAGGAAGATGAGCCTTCCTCCGTCGAGCGCTGGAAATGGCAGCAAGTTGAACATTCCGAGAGCGACCGAAATGAACATCAGAATCCACAGGAAGGCGGGCGCTCCTGACTGCGCGGCCTCGGCGACCATTTTGCCCATCATGACGGGGCCGCCGATTCCTTCGGTGCTTCGACGCTTGACCATCTCGGCCAGACCGTTGAGCTGAGCCACCGTCATTTGATAGGGCAGCGCGATCGAGAGCTTGGCGGCTTCGCCAACGCTGAGATCCTCGTAGAGGCGGATCATCTTCGCACCGACCCCGATCTGTCCGCGCCCTCCGCGGTCCAGAGGTGTGATCGTGATGGGCGGAAGCGACTTGCCTTCGCGTTCGATCCGATATTCGGTCGGCTCGCCTGCGCGCGGCGAGGTTGCTTCGATCAACTCGGTCACGTTCGCGATGGCCTTGCCATCCGCTTCCAGGATCACGTCGCCCTCTTGCAGGCCCGCACGCGCGGCCGGTGAATCCGGCACCACGCTACCGACCTGCATCGGCTCGGCGGGTTGCATCGGCGGCAAGGTATTGGTGATCCCGAGGGCAAACACGATGAGCGAGGCGGTCATGTAGTTGGCGAACGGGCCCGCTGCGATCGTCGTGGCCCGCGCGAACAGACTTTTGTTCGGGTAGAGTTCTGGGTCCTCTGGATCCACGTCCTCGTTCGGGTTCATGCCCGCGATTTGCACGTAAGCGAGGAATGGAATCACCGCGACCTGGAAGACGGTCGGGCTTCCCTTGGGCTGATACCGAAACAACGTCGGTCCGAAGCCGATGCTGAAGCGCAACACCCGCATCCCGAATGCGCGGGCTGCGAGGTAGTGCCCCCCCTCGTGAATGATGATCAGCACCGAAAGGGCGACGATCGTAATTAGAGCCTTGAAAAGCACGCTATCCACGACCCCAGCATAACGCTGCGCGGTGACCCGTCGAGCCAGCATCGCCGGGGCCCGGGCGTCCGAAAGCGTCTAGTCTGGCTGGATCACTACATTTCGCCGATTCGCCCGGGCGGGAAAAAAGTGCCTGTTTCTGCGAAACACTGTCGCAGTCCGAGGTCGTTTTGCGTACTATCCCGGCGACCTGGCGAACAGGGGTAGGTTGTGCCTGAACATCATCACCATTTTTGGAATCCCACCATCCAACGCCTTGCCGCCCTTGTGGCCTGCGCGCTGGCTTTGACAGTCCTCAGCCCTCCGCGGGCGAGTGCGCAGGACGCATTCAGCTGCATCGAGGAGTTGGACGACGACCAGGTGCGCTACCGCATTCGGTACATCGAAGACAAGCTCCAGGACGGCAAGAAGCACGCGACCCGTTGGCGATACACCTGGATGGGCCTTTGGCTCGCGGCCGGCGGGGGGATGACCTACGCCGCGGTCGCCGCATCGAGGGATCGAGACGACTGCGCGCCCGACGACACCAGCTGCTACGACAGGAGCTCGGCCAACAGGTTTGCATGGGCCTACATGGCGGCCGGTAGCTACTTCGTCGCGACGAGCCACATGTTCATGCCTGCGGCCGGTGTTTGGGGGGCAAAGCGCATCCGGCGCCAAGACGAGAGCACCGAGGCCGCGCGCGTCGCGAAGCTCGAGTACGCGACCAACGTGCTCAAGAAGGCGTCGAACGTTCAGTCGTTCAACTCTGGCGCCTTCGGCGTCGTTGCGGGGACCATTTACGGCTCGGTCGGTGGCATCATCAAGGCCACGCAGTGGACGGGCTACACCAAGGGACTCACCGCTGCGATGTTCCTCGGCCCGCCCATCTCGATGGGGTTGCAGACCGCTACTGCGCCGACCGAAGCCAAGAAGGCGTACGAGGCGTACCGAGGCATCGCTTGCTCGAGCAAGTACTACGACACGCACGAAGAGGGACCGGAGTTCGACTTCAGCGTGAGCCCCGGCGGCGGCAACTTCTCGATCAAGTTCTGAAAGGCGCTCAGCTTTTCTTCTTCCGGAAGCGGGCTCTCAGTCGCGCGGCGTAGCCGAGCTTGTTCTCCTGTTTCGTGCGAGACACTGCAAGCGCATCGGCGGGCACGTCCTCAGTGACCGTCGTACCGCTCGCCACGTACGCGCCCTTCTCGACCGTCACCGGCGCGATGAACTGACTGTCGCTCCCCACGAACACGTCGTCCTCGAGGACGGTCGTGTGCTTCTGCTCGCCGTCGTAGTTGCAGAAGATCGTGCCCGCGCCGATGTTGACGCCGCGACCGATGATGCCGTCGCCAACGTAGGAAAGGTGGTTCACCTTCGAACCTTCCCCGAGCGTCGTCTTTTTGGTCTCGGAGAAATTACCGACTTTGCTCTTCGGGCCGAGCATGCTTTTCGGCCGCAGATGTGCAAATGGGCCCACCTGCGCAGCCCGGCCGATCGTCGAGTCGGTGGCGACGGTGTAGGGCAGCACCACCGCGTCTTGCTCGACGACGACGTCGGTCAAGACGCAGCCGGTATCGATTCGTGCGTTCGCCCCGATCACGCAGCGGCCGCGCAGATGGACGTTGGCGCCGAGCCATGCGCGAGGTTCGATCTCGCAGTCCGCGTCGACGTAGAGGGTGTCGAGATCGGCGACGACGACTCCCGAGCGAGCGAGCCCTTCGGCGATCGCTCGCCTGCGAGCGGCACCTGCGACGGCCAGGTCTCGTTGATCGTTCACTCCCGCTAAATCGCTCATATCGCCTCGCATGTCTACGACCCTGCCGCGGCCTGCCGCGAGCTCCACCACGTCCGTGAGGTAGAGCTGCCCCTGCGCATTGTCTGGGCTCAGTGTCCCGATCGCTTCGCGAAGGAACGCGGCTCGGAAAGCGTAGAGTCCAGGGTTCACTTCTTCGATCGCTTGCTCTACATCGGAACAATCCCGGTCTTCGACAATTCGCAACACCATGCCGCGCGCATCGCGCACGATCCGACCGTAGCCGCGAGGATCCGCCAGGCGGGCGGTGACGAGGCCACAGTCGGCGTCGCTCTGCAGGGTTTGCTGGACCAGCGCCGAAAGCACGTCAGCTGGAATCAATGGACAGTCGCCGTAGAGGACAAGGAGCGGTCCCGGGAGATCGTGGCCTGCATCCAACGCGCAGCGGACCGCGTCGCCAGTCCCATTCTGACTCGGCTGGAGCGCGGTTTCGACGTGGGCGCCGAAACGCGTTCGAAGCTCGGCTTCCACCTGAGCGCG
This sequence comes from uncultured Myxococcales bacterium, assembly GCA_965365555.1. Taxonomy (GTDB): domain Bacteria; phylum Myxococcota_A; class Polyangia; order Polyangiales; family Houyiibacteriaceae; genus SG8-38. The sequence continues at coordinate 6,782 of CBDUCC010000148.1, forward strand.
CGCATGGCCCACCACCACGATGCAGCGAGTCGCGCCGGCATCGAGCGCGGCCTGCACGACCCAGGACAGCAGACTTCGCCCTGCCACCTCATGCAAGACCTTCGGTCGGTCGCTTTTCATGCGTGTCCCCTCGCCGGCGGCGAGGATGATGGCGCTCCAGGTATCGGTAGACTCGGCGGGCATCGGTTGGAACCTACGCGGCGTCCGTCAGGTAGGCCGCCACCTTCGCGAGTGAGGCGAGGTCATGGACGTCTTCGTCGAACGCCGGCACCTCGACGACCCGCGTCTGGTCCCCCACTTCCTCGACCAAGCGGTTCACCTGTGCCCGGTCGGCGGAAGCCCAGACCCGCTCCGCATCGAGTGCCTCGCGGAGCCGTGGCTGAAGGTCTTCCGCGTCGATCGAGGCAGGCAAGACCTCACGAAGCGCGGTGACCTGCTCAGCGGTCGAGAGCTTGGGTTCATCGAGCAGGGTGTGCACTTGATTCACGATGACGCCTTCGCGCTTCATTCCCGCTTCGGCGAGCTTCTCACTGAAGAACCGGGCTTCGCCGATCGCCATCGGGTTCGGGCTGGTGACGAGCACGAATGCGACTTCGGGGCTTCGAAGGTCGTCCGAGACCTGGGTGGCGCGTTCCTTGAATCCGCCGAATAGGTCGTTGATCCCGCCGACGAACTGCGCGACCTGTTCGAGAAACTCGATTCCGGTGATCCGCCCGATTCCACGAAGGAGCACCGTCGCGCCGCGACCCACTAGACCGAACGCTTCCTTGCCCGCACCTTCGAACACCTGCAGAAACCAGCGCATCGCCGGCGAATCGATCGCGTCGATCAGGCGTTCGGGAGCGGTCAGGAAATCGAGGGCGCTTGCCGTCGGCGGCGTGTCGAGCACGACGAGGTCCCACTGCGGGTCCTTGCGCACCTCGTGGAGCTTCTCCATCGCCATGTACTCCTGCGTGCCTGCCAGGGAGCTTGCCACATACTGGTAGATCTGGTTGTCGAGGATCCGGTCGCGCGCAGCCTCGTCCGAGGCGTATTTTTCCACCAGCGCATCGAACGTGCGCTTGGTGTCGAGCATCATGGCGGAGAGGCTGCCCTTGCACTCGAGCCCTTGATTCCGGAACAGGACCTCGGGCACCTCCTGCTCGCTCGTCGTCATCTCGTGCAGCCCGAGACTGTTCGCGAGCCGACGTGCCGGGTCGATCGTGAGGCAGAGGACTCGCCGCCCCTCCATCGCTGCATGAACGGCCATGGCGGCCGCGGTCGTCGTCTTGCCGACGCCTCCGCTGCCGACCGTGACGACGACGCGGTGGTTACCGAGCACCTCTGCTAAACCCATTGGAGCGCCAATCTAGCAGCCCTGCAGGGGGTGTCGATCTCGCCGAAATCGCTTGGTTATGCAGAATCTTTGATCCTCGAGCCGTGGGATAATAGTCTACATACACCTACATCAACCAGGAGCCCCCATGAAGGAACGCCGCCTCCGAAGAAGCCAGGATCCGTACCGCGCCCTTTGCCTGCAGCTCGAGCACGTCCGCGCCGAGGGCGAGCTCGATGCGTTGATCGTCGCGATCGACAACGGCTTGCTCGTCGCCGGCGCCGGCGAGCGCTCGGTGTGCGAGGCGCTCGGCGCCGTGGCTCCCCTCGTCGGCTCGCCGAGGTTCGACGGCCGGATCCCAGGCTCCCTGATCGGACAACAGATTGAAGTCCGGTCGATTTCACTCGAAGGCGAGACGGTGTTCGTCGCTTCGGTGGGGCGCGGAACGAGCAACGAGTGGGTCGCCCGCTCGGTCGGCGGGGTCCGCCGGATTCTCTACGACAAGCAGGGCGGACTGTGGTTCGGGACG
>CBDUCC010000149.1:0-8575 GCA_965365555.1 uncultured Myxococcales bacterium
GAAGTACTCGGGGGATGCGGTGAAGGCGATCGCGGCCGGCGCGGACAGCGTCATGATTGGCTCGCTTTTCGCCGGTACCGACGAGGCTCCGGGCGAGCTCGTCCTGTACCAGGGGCGAACCTACAAGTCGTATCGTGGGATGGGCTCCCTCGGCGCGATGCGTGAGGGGTCTTCCGATCGTTACGCTCAGGCCGACGTGTCGGATGTCGGCAAGCTCGTTCCGGAGGGCATCGAAGGCCGCGTGCCCTACCGAGGCGCCCTGTCGACAGTCGTCTACCAACTCGTCGGTGGTCTGCGGGCCGGCATGGGCTACACGGGCTGCCCGTCGATCCCCGAGCTCCAGAAGAACGCGAAGTTCGTGCGAATCAGCAACGCTGGCCTTCACGAGAGTCACGTCCACGACGTGATGGTCACGAAGGAAGCGCCGAACTACCGCATCAGTCAATGAGCCAGGGGGACACGAACCCCCTCCGCGCCAGCAACGATTCCGAACACTTGCAGACCCAACTGCGAATTCTTCTGCGATGAGAGCGCTGCCGTGACGGCTTAATTCGCGATCGGGTCGGTAGGCATCCGAAATGGTTGAGGTTCTAGGGGGGGTGCGTGTCCCCGTGCTCGCCCGGGTGCGGGAGGCGTGTTAGACCCGCGCATGATCGTCGATGGGGTCTTGATTCTCGACTTTGGGTCGCAGTACACGCAACTCATCGCGCGGCGAATCCGCGAGCAACACGTCTACTGCGAGATCCAGCCGTGCACCTACGCGCTCGATGACATCAAGGCGATAGAGCCGCGCGCGATCGTCTTGAGCGGTGGGCCGGCGAGTGTCTTTGCAGAGGGCTCACCCACGGTGGACCCGGGGGTATTCGATCTCGGCGTCCCCGTACTCGGGATCTGTTACGGCATGCAGCTCACGAGCCACCTACTTGGCGGCAAAGTCGAGCGGGCCGATGAGCGGGAGTACGGACCGGCCAGGCTCGAGGTGATGAGACCCGAGGGGTTGCTGCACGGTTTCCAGGTCGGTTCCCACGTCGATGTCTGGATGAGTCATGGCGATCGGGTCGAGAGCCTCCCACCCGGTTTTCAGACCATCGCCCAAACCTCGAGCAGCCCCTTCGCCGCCGTTGCCAACCTCGAACGGCAGATCTTCGGCGTGCAGTTTCATCCGGAGGTCGCGCACACTCCGCGTGGCGTGGAAATGCTTCGCGCCTTTCTCTTCGAGGTGGCGGGCTGCAAGCCAAACTGGACCCCGGGGTCCTTCGTGGAGCAGACGGTCGAATCGATCAAACGTCAGGTCGGCGATCGTGCCGCCGTCTGCGGCCTCTCGGGCGGAGTCGACTCTTCGGTGGCGGCGATGCTGGTCTCGAGAGCGATCGGCGACAAGCTCACCTGTATCTTCGTCGACAACGGGCTGCTGCGGAAGGACGAGGCGGAATCCGTGGTCCACACCTATCGAGACCACTTCGGCCTAAAGCTGATTCACGTCGACGCCGCCGAGGAGTTCCTCGAGGCGTTGGCCGGAGTCAGCGACCCGGAGAAGAAGCGAAAAATCATCGGCAAGGTCTTCATCGACGTCTTTCAGCGCGAAGCCGAGAAGCTCGAGGACGTCGGCTACCTGGTGCAAGGCACCCTATATCCCGATGTGATCGAAAGCTTGTCCTTCAAAGGCCCGAGCGCCGTGATCAAGAGTCACCACAATGTCGGCGGCTTGCCCGACACCCTTCACCTCGAGCTCGTCGAGCCGCTCCGGCTTCTTTTCAAGGACGAGGTCCGAGAGGTCGGTGAAGCGATGGGGATGCCTCACGACCTGTTGTGGCGACATCCGTTCCCCGGGCCCGGCCTGGCGGTGCGTTGCCCCGGGCTGATCGAGAAGGAGAAGCTGGAGATTCTCCGCGAAGCCGATGCGATTTTCATCGAGGAGCTCCGTGTCGCTGACCTCTACGACAAGATTTGGCAGGCGTTTTGCGTGATTCTGCCGGTGCGCACCGTCGGGGTCATGGGCGACGAACGCACCTACGACTACGTGATCGGAATTCGGGCCGTGGACTCGCGCGACGGGATGACCGCCGACTGGTCTCGGATCCCCCATGAAGTGCTCGCACGAATCTCGACACGAATCATCAACGAGGTTCGTGGCTGCAACCGCGTCTGCTACGACATTTCCTCCAAGCCCCCTTCGACCATCGAATGGGAATGAGGCCCGCAGCGCTCTTCGTCGCCATTGCGCTCGGGCTCGTGGCCTGCGCCAAGCATGGCACTGTCGCACCAGAGCCTGCACGGCTCGAGGTCGTATCGATTCCTGAGGATGCCTCCGTCTACATCGACGGCCACTACTTCGGACGTGCGACGGTTCTCTCCCAGGCGCCCAAGGCGCTCGCACCGGGCGTCCACCTCATGACCGTCCAAGCCGACGATCATTTCCCGCACGACATGGAGCTCGTGCTTCCGCCGGGCCTCACTCGGCTGAGCATCGAGCTCCGCCCCATTCCGCCTTAGCCGATGACGACGCCGTTCGTGTACGGTGAACCGGCTATCGAGCCGAGGCCGCGTTGAGCTCTTGCAGCGTGCGGTACTCTTGTTCGATCATCGGCCCTGCGAGTCGGACGACCAAATGGTTCGGGCTCATCGCTTTCAACCGCTGAAGCTCGTCGTACTTCGCTTCGGTGCTCTCGTCGACGAGGACCAAATTCGCTTGTGCACGTACGAAGCCCGGGCTCTTGGCGAGTGTCTCCTTGAGGAGCTCTTCGCAGCGAGTCGGGTCGACGTAGCGTTCGAAGGCTTCCATGGCCCGAAGGTAGGAGCGAATCGGTGGGTCGCCACCGCCTTCATCGGCATTGCCCATCATCCGGTCGTACTCGAGCCATTGCCCGCGGAGGCGGAAGTAATTGGCATTGGCGAGATACGCCAGCTGCGCTTTTGGGTCCTGCCGGATGGCCTGTTCGGCGAGATCGGATCCCGAGCGCAGCGGTTCTTCCGATAGCACGCGAAGTGCGCGAACCACCTTCCGAAGGTCGGCGGTCTTCTGTGTGAGTTGCGCGGCGCGCTCCTGGTCTCGCTTCTGGCCGTTCGGGTCTTGGAGTGGCCGAGCCTGTTGGAGTTGGCGAAGCTCCGTCAGGTCCTGTCGGCGCTCTTCCTCGAGAATGTACGCTGCGGTCATGAGCGCGCCGGCGTAGCTAAGGTCGAGGTAGGCCCGCAGAGTGAGCGCCTCGGCGCCCTGTCGCCCGGCCGCGAACCGTCGGGCCTTCTCGAACTCGGGTAGTCGATCCCCACGAATGATGTCCAGTACCTGAGCCATCGACGTGACCGGCGTTCCCGGCGGGGCCACGGGAGGAAGACCGTATGCCTGTTGGAACTCCCGCACCACCTGTGCGGCTTCCGTAGGTCGCATGGATTCGACGTCGACGCCCTTGCCGATGGTCGAAGCGTCGCTCGTGGAAGACTTGGAAGAGGCACAGGCGCTCAGAGCCAACGCCAGGACAACAACAGCCACCGTTCGCATCATGGCGCCGAGGCTAGCACAGCGTACCGAAGCGCCCCAAAAGCGGGCAAACACGCCGAATTGTGGGGCGATGGGACCGAAGAGCTCTCCGGGCACCCGCACTAGGCCGCAAGATCTACCAGCGCGCCGGCGAGGTACGCGATCCACACCACGGCAAGGCCCGCCACGTGTACGGCTTGGCTCTTGGAGAACGCGAGCAACAAGCAGGTCGCGATCACGACGAGGTCGAGAGCGCTCTCGATGGTAAAACCGAAGCCCAAGACGAAACCAACGCAAATCGACCAGACTCCGAGCAAGGCGAAGATGACGAAAAAGCGGCCCTGCCTCACCGCTGCCTCGGGGTCTTCGCTCGGATCCGTCGAGAGAGCGCCCAACATGATCTGCGTGGCGAACAGAAGAAGTACGGGTCCCGTCTCGGCGAAGAGGAACAATCCGAAGTTCCAATCCTCGAGCAAGGTGATGTCCGCGGTGTGCCAGAATAGGGTGAAGTAGGCGAAGAGCAGGAGCAGCGTCCAGCCGACCAAAAGACCGTCGCGCTTCTCCCGTCCCAGATGACGGACCACCTCTGCAAGTTCGGCAAGCACGCTCGCTATTCCGAGGGTCAGAATCGTGATGAACATAAATGCGACGAGCAGCGTGTTGATGTTCTCCATTCAAATGTCCCTCCGTTGTCGAGTCTAGCAGGAGTGCCTGCTCTGGGGTTGCAAACGAGGGCCCTCAGCTCGTCCAGAATGTGGCGACTCGCTCGACCATCCAAAACGCCGCCAAAGCGCCGACCGCGTATGCTACGGGAGTTTGAAGCGATCGAAGGGCATCGATCGAGAGGTCACGGTCGAAAAGCGAGCGCCCGATCCACCGGAATGCCTGGTAGAAAGCCACGACCGCAGCCACGAAGACCAGCTGTCCCGCTTCGACGCCGAGGTTGAAGAAGAGGAGTGCGGTCGGGATCTCGGTCTGTGGCAAACCGGTCTCGCCGAGCACCGCGGCAAACCCGAACCCATGGAGCAGCCCGAATGAGGACGACACTGCGATGGGGTAGCGATACGTGAGGCTGTGCGGGTCGCCGCGAATGATCTCGACGGCCAAGAACACGATACTCAGCGCGATCGCGGCCTCGACCGGGGGCACGGGGACTCGAACCAGGCCGAGGGCGCTGAGGGCCAGCGTCAGCGAGTGCGCGAGAGTGAAACCGGTGATCGTGATGAGGATGCGCCGACCCGTACCGGCGATCAAGAGAAGGCAGACCAGGAAGAGCAGGTGGTCGTAGCCTTCCAGAATGTGCTCGACGCCCAGCCGGAAGTAATCTGCCGCGACCGCGCCGAAGCTCTCCTGCTGAGGGATCACGATCTCGGTCTCGTCGGGCGGAGCCAGGAGTGAGTGCTTCTCGCCCGACATGCGGGCGATCCGAACCAGCGCCGATACGGACGGGTTGAACGCGGGATACTCGATTCGAAGCGTCCCGTCCGCGGGGTCCGAGTCGCAACGGTAGGACCTACGCCTCAGACTCCCGCGCCCCGAGGGGGTGTCGCTCTGGGAGGTACAGTTCTCGGGCAGGCTGACCTCCGGCGCATTCCGAACGTCGACCGAAGGTGGGATCTTCCAACGCACCGAAAACACGAGCGGCGCCGTTTCGGTCACTTCCACGTAGAGCGGGCGGCTTTCGTGCGCCTGCACCGGCGCCGAGGTCGATCCGAAGAGGCTGAAGGCAACCGCGAGAAGAGCCCGTCTCATGGCATCTGCGCGGTACCGGACCGCGCTTGCTCGGCCGGCGGGCGCTCGTAGGTAATCCGAACGTCGTAGGCGTCGACGATGTCCTCGATCGCCGCCTCGGTCCGTTGCCGAATGACATGGCGCCGCCAATCCTCTGCGACACGGCCCTCGACCTCGGAGAGCTCTGGGTTTCGACCCGGCTCGTTGGTCGTCAGCAGAACTAGGTGAACGCCGTAGGGGGAATCGAACGGCCCACGCCAGACGAACTCGTTGGGCTCGAGCTCGAAGATCGACTTCGCCATTGCGGCGCCGAAGTGACTGACCACGTACTCAGGCGTCCTTTCCACGTAGTTCACGTGGTAGAGGAAGCGGTCACCGTGTTTCGGAGCATCGCTGAACGGTGTGCTGTCCCTGTTGAGCTCCGCCAACTTCTTCTCTGCTCTGGCGTACGCCTCTTGCCGCGGTCGATCCTCCGTCTCGAAGAAGACGTGGGTGAAGGTTACGTACGGCTCGACGTAGTAGTCCGAGACATTCTCCGCGAAGTATCGCTCGACGGCCGCCGGGTCGGGTCCGACGGAACTCTCCGTGAACCCCTCGGTGATGAATTCGAGCTTCTGCACCAACCGGCGGCGAATCACGTAGTCGTCCTCTGCAAGGCCAAGGGCGAGAGCTTCCCGATGGAGAACCTCTTCGCGTACGTAATCGTCGACGAGCCGTTCGAGCTCCTCGTCGGAGAGGTCTCTGAGCTTCTTCTCCGCAAGGTCGGGGTTGAATGCCTTGAGACGGTACTGCACGAACCGGAGGAGCGCTTCCTGATCGACCTCGACGACATTCGGATCGTCTTCGGCTTGATCGCGGTTGATGATCCCAAAAAGCACGAACAGGCCAATGCCCGCCGCGAGGAAGTGGAGGAGGGGCTCTTTGGCCAGATTCTGCAAGGTCAGGGGGTGTACCAGATCGGAGACGAGTAGGCTCGCTCCTGAATCGTGGACGGGTGCCCGGTGTCTTTCGGATCCATCCCGAGTGCGATCGCATCGTAGAGCGTGTGTCGCGGCGTGGGAATCTGAAGAACGCGGACGTAGTAGAACGCACGCACGCGCGGGTCGAAGTCGGGATCTTGCCAGACAGCGGAGAGCTGCGCGTCCCCGATGCTATTGGTGAATCTTCCGGTGGTGATGTCCACGGTGTTCCCGACGTCCGGAAGCGACCCGTCCTCCGAGGGCTCGCGGTCGTCGGACCAGACGACATCGTAGACTCTCTCTCGCGCCTTGTCGTCGGGCCCAAGCCAGCCCTTGACGATCTGAACCCGGTCGAGGTTCGCGCCGACGGGGTCTTTGATCGCATAGACCAGGAATGCCGGCGCTTTGCCCTCCGGCCCCTGGGTCAGATCGCCGCCCATAGGGATCCCTTTGTCGTACCCGACGGCAGCCAGATTCGAGCGGTCCGCGTCGCCTTCGTCGAAGTCCCAGCCGCCGAAGAGTCGAACCCGAATGCGCGGCCCCGTCGAGGCGTACACCTCCTTGCGCTCGAACGCCTCGTACAGCGCCGCGCGGTTGTTTGCGGGCGACCAGACTCCGGCCAGCCCGGCAGCGGACATGTCGGCGCCGAACCCTTCGATCTCGAGAAAGGTGTTGAATCTGTTCTCCGGGATCGAATCGAAGGCGGTCTTCCCGTGGAAGTTGTCCTCTTCGGTCGATGCCATGCCGGTGTGCGAGTCGGTGGACCCAATCATGCCGAACTTGTACGGATTGGCACCGGTCTTCGCTTCGAGCTCCAGCCCGCGCATCAAGCCACTGCGCGCGAAGTCCCCCGGTGTCAGCTGCGGGCCGGCCTTGCCTTCCTTGATGGCTTCGGTGTCGATCGAATGACTGAACGGCTCATACGCGGCGAACTCGTCGTTCGGCGAAAGGATGGGGTCGGTCTCCGAGTCGCCCTTGATCTGCGTGACCTCGATGACCGGCTCCCACTTCATGCGCGTACGCGCGTATTCCGCCGTAATCGGACGCCCCTCGCTATCGACATCGTTGAACATCAGACCGCCGCTGATGTTGGCGTTGTGGGGAATCGCGACGAAGCTCGCGCCAGTGCGCTTGGAGGTCTCCTCTAGCCAGGTCCAGAGGTCTTCGGGTCTGTCGCTGTCGAAGGAGCTATACGGAATGAACTCCCGGGCCACCTCGCCTCCTTCGGGCATGAACACGACGCGGTGCAGGTTCTTGCCGCTCGGCGTCGAGGTCCACTCCCATCCGATGAACGAGGTGAAGGTACCTGGTGCGTTGTGACGCTCTGTGATCTCGATAGTGTCGCCCCAAACCGAGCGGCGAACGTCCTCCCCATTGAGGTCTTCGAAGGGTTGGTTGTTGTTGATCGCCGTGATGAACTCGAAGAACACGTCTTGGTTTTTGCCCTCCTTCAGCATCTTGGTGAAACGTCGTCCCGAGGCGGTGTCGTTCAGGGCCTGGTCACCTTGGGCGAGGCGATAGGGCACGCCCATCATCTCGGCGTGGTCCGCAACCACGAGGAAGTCGAGCGGCGTACCGATTTGAATTCGCCCCTTGTGGTACGGGTGGACGACCGGATAGCCCTTGGCGTATCGATACGCGGTGTCGGGATCGGCGGTGGCGTTCCCGAAGAAGAACGCATCCGGGGAGTAGCTCGTATGCAGGTGTGTGTCGCCCCAGAAGACTTGCGTGGGTTCTTGACGCAACGCTGACGTGGTGGAGTAGGACGGTGCCGTTGGCGCCGAAGAGCTGCATGCGGCCGCCAGCAGAAGCATGAGCCATGGGAGGCGAACTGAGTTCATCGTGTGACTCCGGTCGTGTTCGACGATTGGCTACCGTTCTATCGACACCCACTTCATCCGTCAACGCGGCGCATCACACTTGTGAAAGTCACGCTCAACTGGCAGTCTCCCGATGGGGCAGTGGCCTCTGCGGAGCGCGAATATTTGTGGAAAGGCGCCAACCCATCGAACCTGAAAACGAGGCCTGATTCGCCGTGCTGATGGGTCTCGTGATCGTGGTTCTTAACGCTGCCGGCGTGGCGCCGACCCCAGCGAAGCTTCAGGAGTACAACCTCAGGTATCGGGAACGTGGTCATCACGTCCACATGGACTTCGGTACGACGCGCACGAAGGATCCCGGCGCGTCGGGCCTCACCATCGGCGTCGGCTATGAGTATTACAGCGATCGGCGGTTCAATGGGGTCTCGGTCGAGGTGCTCGGGCAGCGGCTCGGTGAGCTCTTCGAGCGCGGGCAGGACTGGTGGGTGGGCGCGGGCATTGGCTGGTGGCCGCTCCGCGAGCTCCCGGTGTTCGAGCAGGCCGGCGCACTCTGGGACGACAACGGCAGGGCAACCCAAGCCCGGGTCGGC
>CBDUCC010000150.1:0-8544 GCA_965365555.1 uncultured Myxococcales bacterium
CGGAATCAAACGGACCTGGGGGCGTTCTTCACCTTCCATCCGTGGCTTTACCTAGTTTTCGTGCCGGCCGTGTCGGCGTGCTTCTCGAGGTCAACTGCCAAACCGATTTCGTTGCGCGGGGCGAGGACTTTCGGAAATTCGTCGAGGAGACCGCGATGCAGGTCGCGGCGGAGTCCCCGCTCTACGTCAGCGAGGACGACATCCCGGAGAACGATCTTCTCGCTCAGACCGCCATCTTCCGCGGCCAGCTCGAGGAAGAGGCCAAGAAGACCGGCAAGGAAAAGCCGGCCGCGGCGGTAGAGAAGATCATCGAGGGCAAGCTCGGCAAATGGAAGAAGGAGTCCTGTCTCCTGAACCAACCGTCGATCATGCACGAGGACAAGACGATCCAGGCGCTCCTCGAGGAGCTGACCGCCAAGCTCGGGGAGAAGCTCAGCATTCGTCGGTTCACACGCTACGAGCTGGGCGAAGGCATCGAGAAAAAGAAAACAGATCTGGCCGCAGAGGTGACCGAAGCGCTGAAAGGCTCTTGAGTCATGACGAACGGGGCGAAGCTCACACGAGTACTACTCAAGCTCTCAGGAGAGGTGCTTTCGAGCGGCCCTGCGGGAACGAGCATCGACCCCGTCATGGTCAAGGCGATTAGCGAAGAGCTCGCCGAGGTCCAGGCCAGCGGCTGCCAAATCGGTTTGGTGATTGGGGGCGGCAACATCTTCCGTGGTCTCAAAGGCAGTGCGAGCGGGATGGACCGCACCGCTGCCGACCACATGGGGATGCTCGCGACCGTGGTGAATGGCATCGCTCTACAGGACGGACTCGAAAAGGCCGGAGTCGATACCCGTCTCATGAGTGCCCTGGAGATCAAGGCGGTTTGTGAGCCGTACATCCGCCGCCGCGCCGTGCGCCATCTCGAGAAGGGGCGTGTGGTCATTTTCGTCGCCGGCACGGGCAACCCCTACTTTTCCACCGACACCGCGGCAGCGCTTCGTGCCATGGAGATCCACGCGAGCGTTCTCTGCAAGGCCACCAAGGTGAAGGGCATCTACAACAAGGATCCGGTCCTGCACGAGGACGCCACCATGGTGCCGCGCCTGAGCTACGACCAGTTCCTGATGGAGCGGGTCGGGGTGATGGATGCGACTGCGGTGGCGCTTTGCCGCGACAATGATTTGCCGATTCGCGTCTTCAAGCTGACGGAGCCTGGCAACATTAAACGGGTTGTCATGGGCGAGGACGTCGGTAGCCTAGTGACGGCGGAAGGTTGAATCCGCTCGATTCGAGGGACCGATGCTTGCAGAGACACTGGAAGAGCTGGGTGAATCCATTGACAAGGCGCACGAGTCGCTCAAGCGCGACCTCGCCAAGATTCGAGCGGGGCGCGCGAATCCGGCCATTCTCGACAGCGTGCGGGTCGACTACTACGGCTCCCCGACCCCGCTGAAGCAGCTCGCTTCGATTTCCGTCCCGGAGCCGAGGATGATCATGCTGAAGCCTTTCGATCGCACCCAAATGCAGGCGATCGAGAAGGCGATCATGGAGGCCCAGCTCGGGCTCAACCCCGGCAACGACGGTGAAGTGATTCGCCTTCCCATGCCGCCGCTCACCGAGGAACGACGCAAGGATCTCGTCAAGGTCGCTCGGAAGTCCGGGGAAGACTGCAAGGTCGCCATCCGGAAGGCGCGGCACGATGCCAAAGACATGATCGACAGCCTCCAAAAAGAAGGCGACGTTGGTGAGGACGACGCCGACCGCGCACGCAAGGAGCTCGAAGAGGTCGTCAAAGCCGGTACCAGCAAGGTCGACGAGATCGTCGGCAAGAAGGAAGCCGACATCCTCGAGGTGTAGGCAGCTCTTGCTCAGAACGGTCTTCCAAAGCCGAGATAGAACTGCGCGCCGCCACCTTCGTCGAATCCGTACGCGAAGCCTATCCGCAACGACATCGGCTGCGTGTAGCCGAGCGTGAAGTCGAGATGAAGCTCCGCGCCGGCCCCCTTTCGAAAGTCCGAGAGATCGAGCGGGCCGAAATAGGCATCACCCACGTCGAAGAACACGAGGCCCCACATCCGATCGAAGAACACGGGAACCGTGCTCGGACCTCGGAGTACGCGTGTGATCGGGAACCGGTACTCCGTCTGCACCAGATGAAAGCGGTCGCCGAAGATCGAAAACGCCGGATAACCCCGAAGCGCGACTCCCCCTTGCTGCTCGAAGTTGATCAACTGGTCGATGAACGAGGTATTGGGAAATCCGCCCAGCGAGAAGATGCCTCGCTGGCCTCGGCTGTCTGAGCCCGCACCGCCACCGTATCGAAACGCCATCACGTGGTGTTCCGCCCAGGGCATCTCGATGAAGCGCCGAATGAACCAGGAGGCAGACACGCTCCGGAACTGGCTGCCGAACGCCGGATGCGCGAACGCCACCGATGCGCCCAGTGTTCGGCCTTCCGAAGGCGTGTAGTCGTAGATGTGTCGGCGGGCGTCGTTGTAACTCCAAGAAAGCCGGATGTCGGCGTTGAGACCGCTTGCCGGCAGGGTCGGCGGCGGGAAGTTCGGGCTCAGACGCCCGTTGAACGTCGACAGCGAGCGCGCCCAGGTGAGGCCGTAGCTCGCGCTGACGAAGTTGCTGTGGAACGAGCGCGGAATGAATTGGGAGATGGCGAGCCGGCCACCATACGCGTCTTCCACGTACGGCCGTTGGCGGCCGTTCACGACGAACCCTCCTCGGGGGGTGACGCGACGGAAGAATGAGACCGACAAGTCGGGCGGCATTCGTCGAAACGTGTAGCGAAGGTCGACATTCACGTAGCCTTCCTCGAGGCTGATCCCGAGCCGTGCAAAGACGTCGTGGAACTCTGCGGCGTCGTTTCCTCGTGTGAAGATGCCGAGCTGCTGTCCGAAGGCATCCTCCGCGAGGTCGAGGCCCCAGTATCGGGGGTAGAGTGTCCGCCCGCCGGCGTATCGCCCCGAGCGTGCCGGGACCAGCGAGTCGGATTCACTCGGTTGTGGTCGGTCATCCACGTAGTCCCGTGCCGGCTGCGTCGCTTTCGCACCGAGCTCCAAAAGGTAGATATCGTACCCGCGGCTCGTATATCCGATGTACGCGAGCCTTGTGCCGTCGGGAGAGGGGGCCGGCGTGTATGCGCCTGCCACGAGATTCGTCACCTGGCTGATCTCCCCGCTCGCCGATTCCCAGGCGTAGATGTTCGCGATGCCTGTGCGATCACTCGAGAAGTAGAGCCGGCTGCCGTCCGGGGACCAGGCGGGACCCGTGTCGAGCGCGCGATCGTTCGTGACGCGCTCGGTCTTTCCAGTCCGAAGATCGAGCACGAAGACGTCCCGGAAGCCGCCCTTACGCCAGGCGCTGTAGGCCACCTTCCCGCCATCTGGCGAGAATCGTGGCGTGTAGACTTGCTCGAAGCGTTCGCTGCCGACCAGCTCTTGCTGCGTACCCTCGATGTCGACGAGCTCCGCGATCCACAGGGTCTGCGTCGACGCCGCGTTCCGCACGTAGACGATCCTCTGCCCGTCCGGCGATAGATCTGGGTATCGCGCTCGCAGCCCGTGAGTGATTCTTTCCCGCTTCCAAGGCCCCTTTGGGTCGTAGCGAAAGAGGTCGTAGTAGCTGTAGACGTTGACCTTGTGGGCGTCGATCGATTCGAAGTAGAGGTCGCCGTTCGGATGAAGCGTGGGGTAGCTTTCGCCCGCGCTCCGCACGATGCGTTCCAAGCGGTTTCCATCTCCGAGATCCAGCCGCCGAATCTGCGGGTCGCTTCGCCCGTCGCTCGCGAAGTAGAGAAGATGCTGGTCGTCCTCGAAGCGAAGACCCCGGACCGTCTCTCCGGTGAACGTGAGCCTCCGCCCCTGCACGAATCCGCCTCTCCGGACCTCGGCATCGATCGCGCCGTAGTGACCCTGCAGATCCTGGATCCACATCTTGTAGAGCGCGTCGAACGTCTCTCCCGTGAGGCGCTTTGCCATGCGGTTGACGCTGAAGGGAAGCGCGCGGCGTCCATACCACTCCACCATCTCCAAGATGATGCCCTCGCCGTAGCGGTCGACGAGCCACTTGATGAATCGCGATCCGTAGAGATACCAGATGTCACCACGCAGCCAGTAGTCGGTGTCGTTGTTGAGGGTGTCGAAGTGCAGGACGTTGTTCTCGAGAACCGCCATCCGCATGTACATCTCATAGATCGACGATCGCATTCGGCCGCCGGCTGTGAGCTCACTCTCGTAGTACGTCGCGATTCCTTCGATGATCCACCGCGGTTGCAATAGGTTCGGCGCCCAGATCTTTCCGAAGATGTGGTTTACGATCCGCGGAAGCCCGCCGATGTTGTCGAGGTGCAGGATGTGGGCGTGCTCATGCGTGACGAGGATGGTCAGCCAGTCGTCGAAGTCGCTCAACACGGAGAGGTCCTCGGGGGCGCTCACGAAGAGCCGGATGACGTTGTAGGGCAGCGGTGTGGCATTCCCGTTCGCCGTGTCGACGTCGTCGTTCAGCACGATCTGGACTCGGCGCCGTGGCTGATGGCCGAGGAGCGGCCGCAGCCTCTCGTGGGCTCGTTCCGCGACCGAAAGCACCCGCCGAGCGACCAGTGCCAGAGGTTCGGGGTAGTTCACCTCGAAATGCTCACTCTGGACCGTGCGCCACCGCTTCCGAAGGTCCTTCGTCTGCGCTTCGGCAGAAAACGCCGCGAAAAGCACGACCAGACACCCCCAAGAAGCCGCCCCCCGGGCCATCTCCGTCGTTCTAGCATGGGGCTCCGCCCCGCCCATAGCCGGCTGTTCGCCGTCCTTATGGGCCAAAGGCTTGACCCGTACCCACGCCAGTGCCTAGCCTTAACTCAGATTAGGGGGCTTGGTCTAACTACTATGGGTGCCGAACGAGGGGAGTTGGTCATCGAGGATCTGGTGTTGCCGCTGGCGCTGCGGTTCATCTCTGGGAAGTATCAGGGAGGGGAGTTTCCTCTGCCGGAGTCCGGAGAGATCGTGATCGGGCGTTCGAGCGAGCTCGACATGGTTCTGGTCGAAGACATGGTGTCGCGCCGTCATGCGAAGATCGCCGTCGAGAATGGCGACATCTTCCTCGAGGATCTCGGCTCGACCAATGGCAGCTTCGTCAACGGCGAGAAGATCACTCGCACCAAGCTCGCCGAAGGCGATCGCATTCTCATCGGCACCAGCATCATCAAAGTCGTGACCTCGGATGGCTCCGCGTCCGTCCAAGACGCTCAGGCACAAATGAGTGCCGCCGCATCGAGCGTACGACCGGCCGCCGCCGGGAGCACGATGACCGGTTCGATCGCAGAGGTGGCCCTTCCCGATCTGCTTCAACTCTTTTCTGCATCCAAGAAGACCGGCGTTCTTCAGATCACGACGGCAACGGACGTCGGTGCCATCTACCTCGACGAAGGCATGGTTCGCTTCGCGGCCGTGAACGGCGACGAGACGGTTCCGCCCGAGAAAGCGTTCTACCGAATCCTCGTATGGGACACAGGCACCTTCGATCTGCTGCCCGAGGTCGATCGAGAGTTTCCTGGCGAGATCCAGAGCAGCATCGAAGGTCTTCTCATGGAGGGGATGCGGCAGCTCGATGAGATTCGGCGGCTCGGCGACTCGCTCCCTGCTCTTCAGTCGAGCATCGGAGTAGCCACTCCGCTCGAGAAGCCGCTCCGAGACGCTTCCCCCGAAGAGCTGGACATCATTCAACTCGCCCTCAACCACGAGCGCCTGGTCGACATGATGAACTTCAGCGGCAAGCCCGACCCCGAAGTGGCGGAGGTCGTCGTCGCGCTCCTCGAAAAGGGCTACCTCGCGAGCCGGTAGATGCCGTCCGGCGGCTAGGGGCTGAAGTAGCGACGAAGAGCCTTGTACGCTCGCGTCAGCGACTCGGTGAGCTCCACGGCGGTTGCGTGCCGTTCCGGGTGATCACGGTGCTTGTCCGGACTGTAGCGGTCACGAAGGCGCGCGTAAGCACGCTCGATCTCGGGCCAGGTGGCACCGGCATCGAGCTCGAGATTTGCCAGATACTGTCTCACCCGCTGAAAGCTCGGCCGGTCTTCGGGCTCCTCGCTTCCGCGCCTCCGCTTTCGTTCGGCAGCCAGCTCCGTATCACTCAACTCGGCGAGCTTCTTTTCGGCCGAACCGAACGGGCCGTCACTGATGCGCGTCATGAGCCTCCGGCGCCGTGGAGCGTGAGCAGTCGTGCGAGAAGGTCCTCCGAATACTTCGTGAGCTTCGTGAAGGCGACGCCCATGCCCGGCGGGTCGTGCTCGACGCGTACGACTTTGCCGCTTCCCTCGATCGTCTCCACCTCGTCCATGATCACCGTAAAGGTGAGATGGACCTCGGTACCCACCGGAAGCGGTTCCTTGCTTCGAACGAAGACGCCCGAGCGCGATACGTTGGTCACGTACTCGTGAACGAAGGCGTCAAAGGAGTCGAACTCCTTGTTGATGGTGACTCGCTTGTCGCCGCGCTTGTGGTCATCCATGGAAACTCAACCTCCCGTCAGGTCGAACTGCTCCAGATGATAGTCGTTTCTCGGGTTGAGCTCGATGCGCCGTTGAAAACGACGCGCTGCCTCGTCGACCGAGGCACGCTCTTCGCGCTCCAACATGTCGCAGACGGCCGGGTGCGCGCTAATCACGATCTTGTAGCCGGGAAGCGAATCGCGCTCGCGGCGCATCTGCCGGAAGATCTCGTGGCAGACCGTCTCCTTCGACTGAAGCATGCCGGTGCCGTCGCAGAAGAAGCAGGGCTCGTAGAGCGTGCGCCCGAGAGACTGCCGCGTCCGCTTTCGAGTCATCTCCACCAGCCCGAGCTCGCTGATGCGAACGGCGGTGGTCTTCGCTTTGTCTTCCTTGAGCGCGGTGAGCAAGGCCTTGAAGACCTTCTCGCGGTGTGCGTGGCGCTCCATGTCGATGAAGTCCAGCACGATGAGTCCCCCGATGTTTCGGAAAAGGAGCTGGTAGGTGATCTCTCGCACCGCCTCCAGATTGGTCTGCAGGATCGTCTGCTCGACATCACGGCCTTTGCCGGTGAAGCGGCCGGTGTTGACGTCGATTGCGGTGAGCGCTTCAGCCTGGTCGAACACCAAGTGGCCGCCCGAGGGGAGGGGGACCTTTCGCGACAACGCCCGGGTGATCTCCTCCTCGATCCCGTATTCGTCGAAGAGTGGCTCGTAGCCCTCGTAGAGTCGCACGTCGTTGGCGCGTTCCGGAAGGAAGAGGCTCAGGAACTCCTTCAGCCGAAGATACTCGTCTCGGTCGTCGATCACGATTTCGCTCACGTCCTCGGTGAACAGGTCGCGAGCCGACTGGATCACGATATCGGGCTCTTCGTGGACGAGTGCGGGAAGCTTCTTCACCTCTTCGCGCGCCACCTGAGTCTGCTCCCAGAGCTTGACGAGATAGCCGATGTCCGCCTTGAGCTTCTTCTTGGTGAGGCCCTGTGCCAGCGTCCTCACCACGACTCCACCTTGCGGTGGTTTGACTGAATCGATCACCTCTTTGAGTCGTCGCCGCTCCCGGTCATTTCCGATTCGCTTCGACACACCCACGTGATCGACCGTCGGCATGAAGACCACGTAGCGGCCCGGCAGCGAAACGTGGCTCGTGACGCGCGCGCCCTTGGTCCCGATGGGGCCCTTCGACACCTGAACGAGCAGCTCCTGACCTTCTTTCAGAAGATCGCGGATCGGCGTCTTTCGCGATGCGCGGTTCCGCCGTCCCTTGCTGGGACCCTTCTTGTCGTCGCCTTCTTCTTCGGTGCCGGGCTCGGCCAGCAGGTCTTCGACGTGAAGGAAAGCCGCGCGGTCTAGGCCGACGTCGATGAACGCGGCCTGCATGCCAGGGAGCACGCGTGTGACGCGTCCGAGGTAGATGTTGCCGACCGGAGAGCGGTGGTGGCGGCGCTCGACGTACAGCTCGCGCAGGACACCGTCAGCGATGAGGCCAACCCGCGTCTCGCCGATGTCGACGTTGATCAGAAGGGTGTTCTTGCCCATGTCTTCGGAAGAGTCAGTTCTTCTCGAAGATCTGCTCGATCTCGGCCTGCGTACTTTCTTCGCTCTTGGAGCGCGCCACGGCGATCTCCTTCACGACGAGGTTGCGGGCCGTCTCGAGCATCTTCTTTTCACCGAACGACAGCGACTTCTCCACCTGAAGGCGGTAGAGGTCGCGCATCACCTCGGCGACATCGAAGACCGAGCCGGTCTTGATCTTGTCCATGAAACCCCGATAGCGGCGGTTCCAGGTCTGATTATCGAAGACAACCGGCTGCTCCTCGAGCAGCGCGAAGATCTCCTTGATGTCGGTCTCCGAAATCGGAGGCCGAAGGCCGACCTTCTTGGCCTGCCCGACTGCCACACGGATGCGGTCGTTGTTCTTCGCATCGAGTGGCTTCAAGACGTAAAATTCCATTGTCGTCGAGCCGATCTTCCGCTCCTCGATCGACACGACCTCGGTCACGCCCTGCTTTGGATAGATGGCTTTGTCGCCAACCTTGAAATCGTATGTTCCCGCTTGCATCGGGACTCCTT
>CBDUCC010000151.1:0-8509 GCA_965365555.1 uncultured Myxococcales bacterium
CCCCGGTCAAATCGCGCGCCCGCGACTTCTACGCGCCCATACCGAGGACCTCGGGCCAGACGAGATGCGGTTGATCGCCTGTGGCACGGGTATGCCTACGGCGCGGCCGAAGCAAGCCGCGTCGTGCTGGCTGCTCGAGCTCGGCAACGGCGACAAGTTCATCTTCGACATTGGGACGGGTTCGGCGGAGCGCATCGCAGCGCTGCAGATCCCCTACAACTACCTCGACAAAGTGTTCTTGAGCCACTTGCATACCGACCACTTCGGCGACCTCGATGCGCTTTATGTCGGTGGCGCGCTAGCTGGTCGCCAAAGGGCCTTGCGCGTCTGGGGGCCGAGTGGCGCGACGCCAGAAAGAGGCACGAAGTACGCGCTTGAGCACCTGCAAAAAGCGCTTACCTGGGACCTCGATGGCAGAAAAGGGCTCCCCGCCCCCCGTGGCTACAACAGGGAACTCAACGAGTTCGACTACATGGGGATGAACGAGATCGTCTACCAGGAGAACGGCGTGACGATTCGGTCCTTCCCCGCCATTCACTCCCTCGATGGTCCGGTGAGTTTCGTCGTCGAATGGAACGGTTTCAAGTTCGTGTTCGGTGGGGATACCTATCCGAACAAGTGGTACGCGAAGTATGCGAAGGACGCCGACTTGGCGATTCACGAATGTTTCATCGCGGTGCCGGACATGATCGAGAAGTTCAAGTTTACGCCGCAGAGCGCTCTCTCAGTCGGCACCCAGATCCACACCGCACCTGAAGCGTTTGGCAAGGTGATGTCGATGATCAAGCCCCGTATGGCGGTCGCCTATCACTTCTTCAAGGACTTCGACACCACAGCCGCAATCAGCGATCGCATCCGAACGACCTACGACGGTCCGCTGAGTCTATCGATCGACTACATGGTCTGGAACATCAGCAAGGACGACATTCGCGTGCGCATGGCCGTCGTCGATGAGGACGTGTGGCCACCTCCCGCAACCGACGAACCTCGGCTGCCCGATCCCAACGAGAGGATTCCGTACTCGGACGAGATCTCGGGCGGCAGGCTCAACATGAAGAAGGTCCTGCAACCCACGTACGATGAGATCAACAAGCAGTACGGACTCCACGAGACACAAGAATAGCCGGCTTCACGCCCCCAACTTCCGCAACCCCTCCCAACCTGTAAGGAACCCCACTAGCTGGTTCCAACTCGGAGTGATTGGGGAGGCCAGGTGAAACAAGAAAGGGGGAGACTTCGGGTGCCCCCCTTTCTGATCACGCGGCTACGCGCCCGGCGAGGTCGCGCGCTGGATCGCGAAGTCCCATGGTGACGAGCTCCTTCTCCGGCACAGACCTTTTTGCCGCGCAAGCGATGCGCGTCGCGTGAGCGCAACGTAAGCCGTGCGTGCGCAGCTCGCATCCATCGAATAATTCCGGCGAAAACTGATGGCACGCCTCGTGCAGCCTAGCTGCATTCAGTTCACAGATGCCCACACTTGCGGAACGGGCGGAAAGAGAGGCCGGAGATGAGACGGATCATTTTTACGGTAGCGAGCTTTGCGCTGGCTGTGGCGATTTTTTCGTGTGCGGGTGAGGGCGAACCGACAGGAACGCCCGCTATGGCCCCGACGAAGGCTGCACCCGTCCTCGCGGATATGGAGCAACTAGGGAAGTCGATCTTCTTCGATGAAAGCCTCTCCATCAACCAAAACCAATCCTGTGCGAGTTGTCATGGCCCCGAAGCCGGTTGGACCGGACCGATCTCGGACATCAATGCACGCGGCGCGGTGTACGAAGGCTCGATTGCGGGTCGCTTCGGGGACCGCAAACCGCCGAGTGCCGCCTACGCCACTTTCAGTCCCATCTTCTACCAGGACAAGCAGGGCTTGTTCATCGGAGGCAACTTCTGGGACGGTCGCGCGACGGGTGAAGTGCTTGGGAATCCGGCTGCCGATCAGGCACTGGGCCCGTTCCTCAACCCCGTGGAGCAAGCCCTCCCAGCGCCAGCTGACGTGGTCGAGCGGGTTTGTGCCGCGGTCTATGGTGATCTTTTCAGAGATGTCTGGGGAGTCGAAGCGTGCAATCCGGCCAATGTAGACATGGCCTACGATCACATCGGCCTCTCTATCGCGGCCTATGAGGCTTCGCCGGAGGTGAACGCGTTCACGTCCAAGAAGGATTTCACTTCCGGGGGGACGGCCAAGCTGAGCAAAGAGGAACAGCGCGGCTTTGCCCTATTCCGCGGCAAGGGCCAATGCCAACGTTGCCACACGAGCAACGGCAAGCAGGCGCTGTTCACCGACTTCACGTTCGACAATCTCGGCGTCCCGCCGAATCCGGAGAATCCAGCCGTGGTTGCAGATCCGTCATTTGTCGATCCGGGTCTGGGAGGGTTCTTGAAGACTGCTGGCTACGGCGAGGATGTCTACGAAGCTGAATGGGGTAAGCATAAGGTCCCCACCCTGCGCAACGTAGGCAAGGGTTCCTGCGAAGCCGAGCCCGGGAACTCCGATTGCATCGTCAAAGCCTATGCACACAACGGCTATTTCAAGAGCCTGGCAAGCATCGTGCACTTCTACAATACGCGGGACGTCAAGGACGCATGTCCAGGCGCCTATACGGAAGCGGAAGCTCTGGCAGCAGACTGCTGGCCTGCACCGGAAGTTGCTGAGAATGTCAACAGAGACGAGCTAGGTGATCTAGGTCTGACTCCGGACGAGGAGGCCGCGATTGTCGCCTTCTTGAAGACACTCTCGGATGGTTACGTGCCCTAACCAGTCGGGACGCAATCAAAGCAAGGAGCAGCGGCCACACCGCCTCATTCGACCTCGACATTGGGCGCGAACAAGGGGGGCCCTGGAGTAACTGAGCGGGCCGCATCGCCTGCGATCTCTTGGATGGACTCGACCTCCCTCAACCACCGCAAGGCTGGGCTCCAACTGGATTTCCTTCGGGACGTCATCGACGGCTCGAGACAGGGAACAATCCACTGGCCGCGCGGCCAGTTCCAGAGCGCTCCATTCTCGGAGAATTCGCAGTTGGGTCTGTAGCTATCGAGAACTACTCGTATTTCGAGGGGGCTGCCTGTCCCTCTAGTTCTGCTAGCTCGTGCCAGGCGCGCTCGGAGGGGCGCATGGCGATGACGGACCAGCCGTCGGCTTGCCGCTCCAAGACGATCGTGAAGGGCGCGGAGCCAGGCTGCTGGACCGTTGCGTGAAAGCGAGAGAAGCCGTCGAAGCCCGAGTCGACAATCGCTGCAGGGGCGCGTGTGTCGGGAGTGTCGTCACCGGCAGCTCGCGTCGCCAAGATCAGCTCGATGCCGCGTCCGAAGAGCGTGAGGGCCGCAACGTTGGCTGCGACGCCGCTCTGCTCACGGAGGTCCGGTGGCTGCCTCGAAAGACCCTGAGCTTTGAAGCCCTCGCGGACTCGTTCCGCGTCCATGCGCTCCCGAATCGCCGCCGCGTCCGAGTCCTGCAGAGCGCCAGCAAGTACGCGAATCGTGAGACACGGCTGCACGTAGAGGAAACCGGCAAGCGCGAGCGCTCCCAGAGCGAGGATGACCGCCCCGCGCGTCATGAGGCTGTCACCCGGGCGTTGAGCCGCGACTCGTGCACGGCGTGCATCGCAACGCAGCCGACGCGCAGATGGATCGTCGCACGCGGGCCGAGCTCCTCGACCTCTGAATCGGACCGGAGGCCGGCAAGCGCCTGGTCGCGATCCGTGTCGCTGCTCCCGAAACGAAGAATTTCGCAGGTCATCCCTTGATCGAAACCTGGAGCCGGTGTGCCACTGACGCCACAGCCTGCGTGACGAGGGGGACACACCGGGGCATGCAAGCGCATCGATCTTCAACGAATTCGCCAGGCACGGCTCTTGCTTCTCCTTACGGCATGGCCTCGATTCCCCCGCGGCGTCATCCGACTCTGACCGCCCTCCGTGAGCGCCTGCTTTTGTGGATGTGGAAGCACGGCTGGGCCTCTCGGCCCCTCTGAAGCGGTTCACTCTTTCCAACGTGTTTTGGATCCGGCCCCGACGAGGCCGAGGTCTAGGAGCACCGTCATGACGACGAGCACGAGGTACATGCCGTCAACCGAGCCATTGGCATTGATGGCAAAGGCATACGAGAGCGTGGTGAGGGGCATGAAGAAAAAGCCGAGTACCGGCCAGATCGTCGTCTCGTATGCGCGTCCGATGTAGTCGCTGAACAGGACGACGAGCAGGATCGCGAACCGGGGGGTTCCTAGGGCGAGGCAACCGACGAGGATGGGCATGCGCCCGAGCCTACCCTGCTTTGCGCCCGAGCCGGAAGGCTCAGAGGCCGCGGCCGCGCTTGCCGCGAAGGGCAGCCAGGCTCGCGCTCGGGATCCGAGTGAACTCGACGTCCTTCGTGAAGATCAGAATGTGGGCGGTGAGCTCGAGCTGGTTCTGTTCGGGCACTGCGATGTCGATCCGCACCTCCCGCTCTCGCTTGATCGAGAAGGCGCGGCCATGCCATTCGCGGGCTTCCGGATCGTAGCGGAGGCCTCGAAACACCTCGATGCCAACGGTCTCTGGACGCTTGTGGCTCCAGACGATCACGCCCGAGTAGACGCCATCGCGCTCGCTGATCTCGATAACGGCTTCCCCCTTGCCTCGCTGCCAATGGCCTAGGATTTGCTCCGAATGGGCGAGAGCCGCGGGTGCGGATTCGTCCGAATCCTGAGCCGAAACCCCGGTCGACGCAGTGACGGTACCGAGCGCCAGAAGCGCCCCTGCAAGGGCGGTGAGGAGGATGTTGCGGTAGAGGGACAACGGGAAGGCCTGATACTCGCCGAAAACGGGGCGGAATGCAGCAGAAAAATGCACCCCTCGGCGTCGACTTGCGACACTCCAAAAGGCATACATACTGTATTTATGCCTTCTTATTGTAATATCTTGGGTTCTGCAGTGATTTTGCTGGCCGTGGTGCTTGGAGTCGGATGCGGCGACGCCGGGGACCCCTCGGGCCCGCGTGGCGACGCGGGCATGGGCGGCAGCGCGGGCGGCTCCGCAGGTGCCGGCGGCGACGCGGGCATGGGCGGCTCGGCAGGAAACGGTGGCAGCGCCGGAGGTGAAGGGGGCGTGGGCGGCTTTGGGTCCCTCGACTGCGGAGACAGCATCCGGCAGGAGACCGAAGCCTGCGACGACGGAAACAGGAACAGCGACGACGGGTGCTCCTCCGACTGCACAGCGATCGAACCCGGTTACCGATGCCCGACGGCGGGCGCGATGTGCGTTCCGATCGTCTGTGGCGACGCGCGCATCGATCCTCCAGAGACCTGCGATGACAGCAATGCTCAGAGCGGCGATGGCTGCTCCGCGTCGTGCGAACGGGAAGAGGGATGGAGTTGTCCGCTCGTCGGAGTCGCCTGCGTGGCAACGGAATGCGGAGACGGGATCGTTGCCGGCTTCGAGCAGTGCGACGACGGCGGCTCCAGCGCGCCCGGCTGCTCGGACGAGTGTCAGCTCGAAGACGGGTACAAGTGCGAGACCGAGGGCGCGGCTTGCGAGCCGACGATCTGCGGCGACGGTGTGAAAGAAGGCACCGAACAGTGCGACGACGGCAACGTCACGCCGTTCGACGGCTGCGGTGTGGACTGCAAGAACGAGCCGGATTGCGCCGGAGGCGTGTGCCAAGCAGTCTGCGGCGATGCGGTCATTCTGCCCGGCACGAGCGAGGCCTGCGACGACGGAAACACGGTCGATGGCGACGGGTGCTCGCGCTACTGTGAGGTTGAGGATGGATTCGCATGCGAGCTGACTCCGGTCGAGCTTGGCGAAGAAGTCACCATCCCGGTGATCTACCGGGATTTCCGAAGCAACGACTCCGCCGACCCAACGCCGGAGGACTTCAACTGGGACTTCAACAATCCGGGCGATGGCAACAACAGCATCGCCTTCGATATCACCGCGGACTTTCTCGACGAGGACGGCAAGCCGGAGCTCTCCGGCGAGAACCTCTACGTCTCGGGCACCAACGAAGGGCCGCCGCATTCGCAGACGACGTTCGAGCAATGGTACCGCACCAGCCCGAGCACGGCGGCCACTGGCAATCTCGAGATCGTCGGCGAACTGGTTCTGCCGAAGACGGGCGACAACGTGTACGCATTCTCGAGTGACGACACACCACCTGGCTTCTTTCCGCTCGACGACCCCGCTCTGGTGCCCTTCGCCTGGCCCGCCGAGCCGATGTTCGGGGAGACGACGTTCGTCCCAAGTGGCGGCAGCAGCGAGCGAAACTTCGGCTTCACGACCGAGGTCCACTACTTCTTCGTCTACCAGGGCGACGAGGTGCTCACCTTCAGCGGCGACGATGACCTATGGGTGTTCGTCGACGGCTTCCTCTGCCTGGACGTCGGCGGGCTACACCCGGAGCGCTCGGGCATCATGAGCTTCGATCCCGATCCAGGCACCCAAGATGCTAGCCAGAAGCAACGCGACATCGTGGCGGCCTGCGAGGCACGGCTCACGGAAGGCAATGTCTACGAGGTGGCGATCTTCCACGCGGAGCGGCACACCGGCGCCTCGAACTTCAGCCTGACCCTCGATGGTTTCGTGACGGAACGCTCGGGCTGTGACTGGACCTGCGGCGACGGGGTCGTCACCCGCTTCGAGCTTTGCGATGACGGTCCGGGCGGGAACCTCGGAGGCTACGGGCAGTGCATGCCTGGCTGCTCCGAGCTCGGACCGTATTGCGGGGACGGCAACGTCGACCCGGGCTTCGAGGAGTGCGACGACGGCGACAACCTCGGCGCCTACAACGGTTGCAACCCGGACTGCACCGTGGGCCCGAGCTGCGGCGACGGCGTTCGGCAGCCCGAGTTCGGCGAGGAGTGCGACGCCGGAGCAGAGAACGGCGAACCGGGATCGACGTGTAGCGCGAGCTGCAAGGTCGAGGTGCAGTAGGCTCAGAACCTGGCGGGGCCGGTGTCCCGCTGGGCCAAGACGTACGGCTGAACGATCACGACGGTGAAGCGTTCCTCGGTCTCATCCTGCCAACTTTCTATCTGATCCTCGGTGGGGCGGCGAAGCTGTAGAGCCTCCATCCACCGCTGCACGGTCGCGCTATCGTCCGTCGCAACCGCAACTGCCACCTCGACCAGATCCAGCGCCGCGTCGACGAGCACCAAGCCACCGCGCTTGGCATGCGGAGCCAAGGGTCGCCAGTCGACCCGATGGACTTCGTTTTGAAGATGCCGGCGAAGCTCATCGCTCATCGTTTCGTCCTCCGAGGCGCCCTACAGCCCAAGCGCTTCACGCCACTCGGGCTCACGAAATCCGACGAGCACGAAGCCATCGCCCACGACGAGCGGACGCTTGATGAGCTTGCCGTCCGATGCGAGCGCGTCGAGCGCCTGATCGGTACTCAGCCGCTTCAGCTTCTCCTTGAAGCCGCCCTGACGATAGCTTTGGCCCGAGGTGTTGAAGAACTTCTGAACCGGCAGCCCAGAGAGCCGAAGGGCCTTCCGAAGCACAGTCTTCGAGGGCGGGCTCGTCACGATGTCACGGGTCTCGTGAGCCACGCCCTCGGCGTCGAGGAACTTCAGCGCCTTCCGGCAGGTCCCGCATTTCGGGTACTGGTAGACGAGCATAGCGAGGCTTAGCCCGAAATCGGCGCTTGGCCTGCGGAAAATTCGCGTTTGGGTCGCTAAGGGCTCGGAATGATGGAGGGTCTGGAGGGGGTGCGTGTCCCCGAGTAAGCTGGGGCGATGGAGCACGTGGAATGTTGGACCGTGGGGCGTTGCTTGGAGGCGCTCGAGCGTCGGGAGTTGAGCTCGCTCGAGTTGGTCGATGCTTGCATTGCGCGGATCGAGGCGCGGAACGGGGCCATCAACGCGGTGGTCGCGAAGGACTACGAGCGCGCACGGGCTGCGGCGCGGGCCGCCGACGATGCTCGGGCGAACGGGACGAGCCTCGGCACGCTTCATGGCGTGCCAATGACGGTCAAGGACTCCCTTCAGACGGCTGGGCTCGTGACGACCTCCGGCTCGCCCACCCTACGTAACTTCGTTCCGGACGAAGACGCGGTCGTGGTCGAACGCGCGCTCGACGCGGGCGCGATCATCCTCGGAAAGACCAACCTCCCGATCTTCGCCGGCGATTGGCAGAGCTACAACGAAGTCTACGGCACGACCAACAATCCCTGGGAACTCGGGCGCACGGTCGGTGGCTCCTCGGGCGGCTCGGCCGCGGCGCTTGCCGCGGGCTTGGTGCCGCTCGAAATCGGAAGCGATATTGGCGGCTCGATCCGCACCCCGGGATCGCTTGTCGTCACCTACGACCCGACGCAGCCCAACAACTACGGCATCAACCTCGAGAACTACGGAGTGGCGCCGGACGTCTTCGTCGAGAACTCGCCGATGGACGAGCTGAACGGCTTCGACCGCGAGCTGCAGGCCGCGGTCGACGAGGCGTTGAGGATGCTCGGCGAGAGTGTGTGGCAGTACACGGGCGAGCCGGAGGAGGGTGGCGGCCGCTAGCTGAGTCCTGCCCTCGACCTCATCGCTGCG
>CBDUCC010000152.1:0-8455 GCA_965365555.1 uncultured Myxococcales bacterium
CCGCCGCGACCCTCGACAGACGCAATGAACTGAAGACCGCGAAGGTAGGGTGCGACCAGCGTCACGCGAACGATCGCGGGCGCATCGTCCAACTTCTCGCCGCGCACCAAGGCGTTCAAGTCGAGGTAGCTTCCCATTTGCTGGATGCCCTCCCGAGCCGCTGAGAGTGGAATCCCTTGCTGTCCGAGTGCATGCGCAAGCATCGCGAGCGTCGCGTCGCCCTCGACCACTGCCCGGAAGGCGTTATCGGCGTCGGCCGTCCGTGCGCGCTCGTACGACTCGCCGAGCCCGAGCCGCTGGTCCTGAAGCGCGTGCACGAGCTCATGCACCAGCACGAGACTCGCCTCCTGAGTTTGTTCGGAGCTCGGTTCTCCTGCCAGTGCGGCCATCACACTGTCCCGCACGACGAGCCGGCGGGTTTCGGGATCATAGTACCCGATCACCTGCTCGCCGAGAACGGCGGCGAACATGCTCCGAATGTCACTCTCGATATCGAGCAGACCGAGCGCTCCGTAAATCGTCCTCGCTCGTTCGATCTCGTCATCATCGATCTGCGTGCGCAGGCTTTGTGCGATCGCCTCGCCGTCTTCGATTTCCACTTGGACCGGTTCTCGGAGCTTCAACTGACGGACGGCCTCCGCGGCGCGAACCAGATCGTCAACCGCGGCGCGCTCTCGGGGGGTCGCCGGTCGTGCGACGCCAACCCCAGCCCGTTCGGCGCTCTTCGGTTTCTCCATCACTGGGCGATTCGGCACCTCGGCCGCGGGCGGAGCGACCGTGCTCGGCTCCGGCTTGGCCTGGCGCTGACAGCTGCTCAGCAACAGCGCGGTGATCGCGTACGCAACCCATCGGCTCATGATTCCCCGTTCGCGTCCGCGGTGACCAGCGGGCGACTCCGGTGATTGTGCCTCAAGTAGCGCTCGGCAGCCTCAATTGCGGCGTCTTCGGCGTCGTAGGCATCTTCGAAGCGTCGGCCTTTGAGTCGGTTGCGAAGGTGCTCCGCCAGGCGTCGCTCGCCGTTGCGTCGGCTTGGCGTCTCGAAGACGCCCTGCGAAAGGACTCGTGGCGGCTCCCTGAGTCGGCCGCCGCGAAGCACGAGCAGGATCGTCACAGCGCCGCCGGCACCCATCGCTCTTCGTTCTTCCATCAGCTCGCTGCTCATGGTTCGCATCCCGTCGATGTAGACCCGGCCGACCTCGACCTTTCCTTCCACGCGAATTCGGTCACGCGTGACCTCGAGAACCCGGCCGTTCGAGACCAGCGCGGTCTCCGCGATCCCCTCTTCTTCGGCGAGCTCGAGATGTCGGCGTTTGTGATGGTGGGTGCCATGGACGGGAACGAACGCCTGAGGTCGGACGAGCCGAATCATGCTTCGCTGCTCTTCGCGGCTGCCATGGCCGCTCGCATGCACCTCGGGTCGTTCGCGCCGCGTGATGACTTCGATCCCCCGCTTCTCGAATCGGTTGATCACGTCGAGCACGGCGAGCTCGTTGCCGGGAATGATCCGCGAGGAGAAGATCACGGTGTCTCCTCGCTCGAGGTGGAGCTGCGTGTGCTCATCCCGCGCCAAACGGGTGAGCGAGGATGCAGGCTCTCCCTGCGTTCCGCCGGCTACGATCATCACCTCCTCGCGAGGCAGCGAATCCAGTTCGTCCGGCGCGGCCAGAAGACCGTCCACCGGCGGAATCAAGCCCAGCCGCTGCGCTACCTCGGTGTGTTTGCGAACCGACATGCCGAGGAGACATACCTTTCGCCCTTGCTCGCGCGCGATGCGAAGCGCGGCGCGAAGGCGGAATACGTTCGACGAGAAGGTGGCGACGACCACCCGCTCGGGGGCATGCCGGATCTGGGCGTCGAGGGCCGCCTCCGCGTCACGTTCCAGCCGCGCCCGGCCATCGACGTCTGCACCGGTCGAGTCGCTCAGCAAGAGCCGCACGCCTTCCTCGGCCGCCTTCTCGAGCCGCTCCCTGTCGAAGCGCTGGCCCTCGCACGGGTTGGATTCGATCTTGAAGTCCCCGGTATGAACGATGGTCCCGACAGGGGTATCCAAGATGAGCCCTGTCGCGTCGGCGATCGAGTGATGGACGGCGAAGCGTTCGACCGAGATCGCGCCGATCGTATGCCGGGCTCCGGCAGGGCTGAGCCGAAGATCCACGTCGCTCAGTCGGTGCTCGGAGAGCCGATCCTCGATCAGCGCCGCGGCATACGGAGGCGCGTAGACTGGAACACGCTGCTCCTTGAGGAAATAGGGCAGGGCGCCAATGTGGTCCTCGTGGCCATGCGTGATGACGATGGCGTCGAGGCCGCCGGCGCGCTCGTGGAGCCAGCGGAAGTCGGGATGCATGAGCTGAGCGCCGTTTTCGTCGGTGAAACCGATCCCACAGTCGATGGCGATCGTCGTCTCACCATAGGTGATCGCGGCACAGTTCATGCCGACCTCGTCGAGTCCGCCTAGTGGGATGAAGCGCAAAGTGTCGATCACTGGATTCCGGAAGCGGAGCTAACGGCGTCCAAGGCATTGGTCAAGGCTGCAATTGCCTCGTTGACCCGTGTGATCCCGGCGTGCTACGCCCCCGACCGCACGGGTTCAATGCGCCGTTTCTTAGCAATTATCTGGGTGGTGACCCTCTGGGGATCGGTGGCGGCCGCGCAAGAGGCGTCACCGGATGAGGAGCCGCCGCCACAGCTCCGAGCACCGAGCATGGAGGGCCTCCAGCTTCCCACGGAGCCCCCGCCTGCGCCGGCGGCCGAGGACGAGTTCGACGACGACTTCGAGGCTGAGTTCGAGGAAGACGATTTCGACGAGAGTGCCTTCGACGAGGAGGACGACGCGGACATGGCCGCCGAGGACGCGGCCCTGCTCGGCGAGGCGGAGCCCCCGGCGGCCGACCCCACGCTCGCGACCTGGACCAATCCCCGGCCGGTCTTCTCGCTCAACGGGTACTTCCGGGTTCGTGGCGAATACATGGACAATTTCGCCCTTGGCCGGATCCCTCTCGATCGCCTCAGTGGAGACCCGTTCGCGCGCTGGATCCAAATCGACAACGCGCCCGCCTCCGGCCTGAACGGCGTGCTCCCGCAGGGCGGCTGCAAGGGCGATCCTGAGTCGCCGGCCGGTCAAGACCAGCGCTGCGACGGTTCCGCGACGACGCGCTTCGCCAACATGCGACTGCGGCTCCAGCCCACCCTGTCCCTCAGCGACAACGTGCGCGTCCACATCATGCTGGACGCGTTCGACAACCTCATCCTCGGCTCCACACCAGAGGTCAAGTCCGTCAACCAGTTCGGACAGGTGAACGGTCGCGCACCGGGCGTCCCCGTCGACACCCTCACGCGCACCCAAGCCGGACCGGAGACCTTCCGGAACACCGTGGGCGATGCGCTGATCGTCCGCCGGGTCTGGGGCGAAGTCACCAACAGCACGATCGGGCAGCTGCGCTTCGGCCGAATGGGTCATCAATGGGGTTTGGGCATGCTGTGGAACGCCGGCGAGGGCACCAACATCCTCGGCTCGGCGCTCGACTCCGATTTCCAATCCGAGGTCGACCGAATCCAGCTCATCGGCAAGTTCAAAGGGGTCTTCTTCGGAGTCTCCTGGGACTTCGCGAACAAGGGCTACATCGCCGATCCCGTCGACGACATTCAAGGGGTCGCCAGAGATGCGAGCCGTCTCGACGACACGCGCCAGTGGAGCTTTCTGATCGCGCGCCGCCTCGACCCCTTGGGGCGGGAGAAGCGCCTGGCGCGTGGGAAGTGGGTCGTCAACGGTGGCGCGTACTTCATCTACCGCACTCAGTTTCTTTCGACGTCGACCGCGCCTCTTCTCGGCACCGCAGTCGACGTCGAGAACTCCTTCGTTCGGCGCGATGCGAAGGTCTACATGCCGGACGGCTGGTTCCAAGCGCTGTGGAAAGACCTTCGGTTGGAGATCGAGTTCGCCGGCATCTTCGGCGAAATCCAGAACATCTCCCCGGGGAGCTTTCCACCGAGCTCGGAAGGCGAGCCGTACAAACTTCGCCAGTGGGCGTTCGCCTTCGAGAGCGAATACCGAACCGTCGGCAAGAAGCTCGGGATCTTCCTCAAGGGCGGGGCGGCCTCCGGTGACCCGGATGTGGTGGGTCTCTCCCGCTACGAAGACTTGGCGACCCAGCCGGTGGGTAAGAAGACCATCTCGACCTTTTCGTTCCACCCCGACTACCGCATCGACCTGATTCTTTGGAAGGAGATCCTCGGAGCCATCGCCGGTGCGTACTACCTGGCACCGGCGATCAGTTACGACATCATTCGAAGCGACTTCGGTCGCGTCTTCGCGGCGAGGCTCGACTTCATCTACAGCCGCGCGATGTACCAGCAGCAGACGTACTCCTCGCAGCCAAACCTCGGAGCCGAGATCGACATTTCCGTCTACTATCGAACCGAGAATGGACCCCAGTTCACAGACGGGTTCTTCGTTGCGGGCCAGTTCGGTGTGCTGTTCCCTCTGAACGGGCTCAAGTTCCTCGAGGTGAACGGAATCCGTGAACCCGGCACCGAAGGTCTCGAGATTCGCCGCGCGCTTGCCCTTCGGCTCATTCTCGGCATCCAGTTCTAGGCGCGCTCAGCGCTTGAGGAGCGCCTCGGCCTTTGGGGCCGCACGCCACTGACGGCAGCCCTCGGCCAAGACGATGCCGCGAAGCTGCGCGAGAGCTTGCTGCAAATCGTCGTTGACGATCATGTAGTCGAAGAATGGGTAGTGCCCGATCTCTTCCCGTGCCTTGTCGAACCGGCGCTTACGCGACTCGGCATCGTCGGAGCCACGCGCCTCCAGGCGTCGGCGAAGCTCGTCCATCGACGGCGGCAAGATGAAGACGCCGACGGCATGCGGAAATTTCTCTTTGATCTGCCGGGCGCCTTGGTAGTCGACGTCGAAGAGGAGGCCGGCCTTGCCCCCGGCACGTGCGCGATCGATCTCGGAGACGCTGGTGCCGTAGAGGTTCCCATGCACTTCGGCCCACTCGGCGAAGCCGTCTTCGTCGAGCACTTCGCGAAAGGCCTCTTCGCTCACGAAGTGATAGTCCTGTCCGTCGACTTCGTTCGGCCGTGGCTTGCGCGTGGTGTGGGAGACGCTGAAACGCAGCTCCGGGAACTCCTGCAGCAAACGGTGGGTCAGGGTGGTCTTTCCGGCCCCCGACGGAGAGCTGATGATCAGAAGAATGAGATCCGGATCTGCCGGCGATGCGCCACTCATCAAAACGTCCTCGCGTTGTGACCTCGGCTGCGAGGTCACGGTCGCTCAAAGCACATTGTGTGCTTGTTCCCTGATCTGCTCGATGGTGGCCTTCAGCGCAATCACTTGCGGGGTGACCCCGCCATCCTGGACCTTCGAGCCGATCGTGTTCGCCTCCCGCGTCATCTCTTGAAGCAGGAAGTCGATCCGCTTGCCTACCGGTTCCTTGGAATTCGCCGTCAGATCGGACATCTGGGTTCGATGACTTGCGAGGCGAACCAGCTCCTCGGTGACGTCGGAACGATCGGCGAGCAGGGCGATCTCCTGCGCCAGGCGCGAGGGATCGAGGCTGACGTTCGTGTCCGCTAGCAGGGCGTCGATGCGATCCCGTAGGCGCGTCTTGCGGCCTTCGAGCAGGCTGGGAAGGGTGGTCTTCAGGGCTGCGAGGGCCCGGTCTACGTCGACGAGACGCGCGTCGATATCCCTCGCGAGTGCCGCTCCTTCGTTGTCGCGCATCGCGATGATGGCATCGCAAGCCGACTCGGCCGCTTTCGTCAGGGCCCAATCGAGCTCGGTCTCGTCGATCTCGCGGCTCGTAACGAAAAGGTCGGGCACCGACGACAACACTGCGAGAGGAACGGGCTCCGTCGGGAGAAGCTCGTCCCGCAACGACGCGAGCTCCTGATACACGGAGCGGGCGCGGTCAACGTCGAGGGTCGGCTGCGGAAGAGTCTGTCCTTCGAAGCGAGCGCTCACGTCGACTCGCCCCCGCTGGAGGCGCGCGCGAAGGACTCGCTCGACCGTCGGCGTTCGGCTCTGAATCCGTGAAGGCAGGCGCACCCGAACGTCGAGAAAGCGGTGATTGACCGAGCGAATGTCGAGCACGACGTGGCCCGCGCCGAGCTCTGCCCGCCCGCTCCCGTATCCGGTCATGCTCTGCATCGGCCGTTACTCGAGACCGCGCTTGTGCTTGATCTGGTCCATCACCTTGGCGTACTCGACTTCGAACGCTGCGGTGCCTTCTTGGAGGTTCTTGATCTTCGAGCGAACTTCGGCATCGAGACCGGTCTCCACCTCCATGTGGCGGCGAAGGATCGGGGTCATCTTCTTGCGAAGCGTTGCATCGTCGGCGTAGATCTCGGCGACGTTGTTGCTGTGAAAGAGCATGTTGAGGAGCTGGTCGATCAAGTAGGGAAGGGTTTCGTCCTGCTGAGGGAAGCCCATCTCCTTCGCGACGCGCTGGCGCATCTTGCCGAGCTTGGAGTAGCCGAGCCCTTCGCGCTGCATCCGGTCCTTCGACTCGTCGATCAGCTGCCGCTCACGCCGGACGAACTCCTTCAAGACGGCCTCCAGGTCCATCCGAACCTCGCCGTCGTCCTCCACTTCGATGTCGTTCTGTGCCGTCAGCTCTCGAACGAGGTCGTCGGCAATCGGGCCAATTTTTCCGGAGTAAAGTCGCATAGTTATGATTCTTGGCCGTTGCCCCGAGCAAGCCCCTTCTTCGTGGGGGCGACACTAGCGAAGGCCAGGGTCCCGGTCAATACGGACGAGAATCCGCAGTTTTTATGATTTTGTGACTCTACGCCTTGACGGTAATCCTGTATTCATGCACCATACCGTTAAGGCTGTAAGTATGGATTCTAACGCTCCCGCACTTCAGAACGGCTCCGGCGCACGACGACTTCGAACCACCGAAGAGCGTCGGACCCGGATCCTCAATCGCTGCGGGGTCTTCGAGGTGTTGAGCGAGGAGCTCCGCGAGCAGGTGCTCCAGGGCAGCGCGCTCGTCGACGCCGACCGCAGAGAGTCCCTATGCATGCCGAGCGACCCAGCGGTCTTCGTGATCGGAAGCGGTCGCGTACGGCGCGTGCGCCGCACACCGGAACGCGAATTGACCCTCGGTTACTATGGTCCCGGCGATCTCGTGGGAGAGATGTCGCTGGTGGATCCCGAGGCTCGGCTCGAGACGGTGGTTCTGGATTACGTGGAAGCGCTACGCATTCCGCCGCGCCTCATCAAAATGGTGATGAGCGAGGACCTGGAATTCGCTTCCGCGATGCATCGATTGATGGGGGAACGCCGCCTGGTTGCAGAACGGCGAATCGATGCCCTGCTCACGCGAAGCGTAGAGTCGCGTGTAGCAGAATTTCTACTCGATGCGTCCACGCGTCATGGGATTCCCGATTCAAGGGGCATCCTGATCGGTGTGAAGTTCACCCATCAGGAGATTGCGAGCTACGTCGGCTCGACTCGGGAAACCGTCACTCTGGTGCTCGGTGCGTTCAAAAGGGGTGGCCTGATCACGACTGATCATCGCCGCGTCGTCATCAGAGATATCGCTGGACTGCGTAAGAGGGTCTAACCAACGGAAACGGGGAGCGTCCGACCGGACGGGGCTGGGGGGCCCCTCCGGGCGGACCGATTTTATTCTGCGCATACGGACGTGCACTCAAATGAGCTCGTCCTCGGCGTCGAGCTTCTTTTCCATTCGGTCGATGAGGCCCTTCCAGCCCTCTTCCTTGATCACCCGTCGGAACTGGCGCTTGTAGTTACGGACGAGGCTCACGTCGTCGGTGAAGATGTCGAAGACCTTCCACTCCTTGCCCGAACGGCTCATCGAGTAGTCGATGGTGATCGGTGGCTGGCGCTTCTTGCTCACGGAGCTTGCGGAGGACTTCACCTTGACACCCTCGTCGATCGCCTCCGTCCCGACCCACCGAACTTTGTAGTCGAGTGTGGACTCCATGTTGCGCTGGTACTGACGCTCGACGAGCTGGCGGAGCAGGCTCACGAAGTGGTCGAGCTCCTTCTTCGAGCGCTTATCCCACTCGGCGGCAAGTGAGAGCTCAGCGAGGCGCTCATAGTCGAGGAACTCGCCGAGAAGCTGGGTCAGCTCCTGCCCGCGCTTTGGCGTGTCCGGCTTCCGCAGGACGGCTCGGACCTTGTTGTGTTTGGTCTTGATGAACGCTTCGGCCTCGGCGGCCTCGGCTGCGCTGATCGCGTTCGCGGACTCGGCAGCCGCAGCGGGCGCCTGGGCGTAGCCTTCGGGAATCCCAAAGAGAGTAAAGGCAACAACGCTGAGGATGGGTAGAAAACGCTTCATGGCTCCCTCGTAGACGATGGTCGTGGGAGGTTTATTCCTCGCAGCCGACAGGACGCCAGCCCTTTTCGCTCACCATGGGTACGTTTGTGGCTTTTTCGAGCGCTGCGATGGCGGTAAGTCCGTCGGGGCAGACCGTCACCTCGTGT
>CBDUCC010000153.1:0-8429 GCA_965365555.1 uncultured Myxococcales bacterium
GGCCGCCGAGCCTGCGTGCGAGTAGCTCGCGCTTTCGGAGCATACGAGCATGCTCGGCCGAGCCCACCGCAATCGATGGCGGTACGGCCGATGGAGTCGACTTCGCCGGCGCCTCGCTCGGCTTCCAGTCCCTCTTCGGCGCGGCAGGCTGAACCGGCTCCGCGAGCCGCTGGGCGACTGGTGCCTTCGTAAGAGCGCGAGCCATGGCTTTCGCACGCTCCTCCGCGCGGTCCATGCGCTTCTCGGTCGAAGCGACGGCCATACTGTGGCGGAGGTACCGATCGTATGCCTCACGCTTCTTCGGACGACCGACCGCTTCGTACGCGTCGGTGATCCTTCGGAAGATGATTTCCATCTGGGACTTGAAAGGTCCGAGGTTCTTTCCGAAGTAGGCGTCGGGATGAAAGGTCTTCGACAGAGCGAAATAGGCCTTACGAATCTCGGATCGGTCT
This sequence comes from uncultured Myxococcales bacterium, assembly GCA_965365555.1. Taxonomy (GTDB): domain Bacteria; phylum Myxococcota_A; class Polyangia; order Polyangiales; family Houyiibacteriaceae; genus SG8-38. The sequence goes on from CBDUCC010000153.1 coordinate 453, forward strand.
GCGTCGATTCGCACTCCGAGGAGCTCGTAGTGGTTGAGCTTCGCGGAGCGGTGAAACGTCTCGTTGACACGCTTCTGAAGCTCCTGGTCGAGCTCGACCTCGCTCGACACCTCGGTCTCGGGTGGTGCGCTCGAGGCTTTGGGCGTTATCCACTCGACCAACTCGAGCGCCACCAACCGCTCGATGGAAGCGATGGCCTCATCTCGCGACAGCACCGTGATGTCTGCGATGTCGTCCACATTGAGGACGCCGTCGATGCAGGAATGGACGAACGCGTCCTGGCCCGTAATCTCATGCGCCCGCACATCGGCGTCTTCCACCAAGCGCGGGACCTGCTCCTCCGGCAGGACCTGCCGAGCTTCCCCCATGCGTGAAGGTTACCGCGTCCTACGGCGTTTCAGCCACTTCGGCGGCCTGCGTCAGCAGCCACTCGAGCAGTGCCTTCTGGGTGTGGAGGCGATTCTCGGCCTCGTCCCAGACTCGGGACTGAACACCGTCGATGACCGATGCGCTGACCTCTTCGCCACGGTGTGCCGGTAGGCAGTGGAGAAAGATCGCATCCTTGGCCGCCCGACTCATGGCCTTGTCGTCGACGATATATCCTGCGAACGCGCGCTCGCGCTCGGCCGCCTCGGCCTCCTGCCCCATGCTGGCCCAGACGTCGGTGGTGACGACGTCGGCACCGTCGAGCGCTTCCTCCGGCCTCGCAACGACCTCGACGTTGGCTCCTCGAGCCCGCGCATCGTCGAGCACCTGCTCATCTGGCCCGTACCCCTCGGGGCATGCGCACACCAGATCGAACCCGGCCACCGACGCAGACACGATCCAGGAGTGAGCCATGTTGTTGCCGTCCCCGATCCAGGCGACCCGGGCCCCGGTGAGCGATGGACCGAAGCTCTGGCGAATCGTCATCATGTCGGCCAGAAGCTGAACCGGATGAAAGTCGTCCGAGAGGCCATTGACGACTGGAATCGTCGCATGCTTGGCGAGCGCTTCGAGACGATCGTGGCCGAAAGTACGGTAAACGGCGCAGTGTACGTAGCGGCTCAGCATTCGGGCGGTGTCTTCGATGGGCTCGCCCCGGCCAAGCTGGGTGTCCTTCGAGATCAGGGTCACCGGCTGCGCACCGAGCTCGTGAATGCCCACCTCGAACGAAAGCCGCGTTCGTGTGGACGCCTTCTCGAAGACAATCGCGACCGATTTGCCGAGAAGCGGCTTCGGGTGCTCGGAGGTCCCACGGAGGGCCTTCAGCTCCGCGGCGCGATCGAGAATCCCGAAGAGCTCCTCGCGGCTGAGGTCCGAAACGGTCAGAAAGTCCCGAGTCATGGCTTCCTCGGCGCCTCGGCGAGGACACGTTCGAGGATGGCGAGCCCCTCGTCGACCTCGTCCCGTGTGACGTTGAGCGACGGCGAAATACGAACGACGTTGCCACCCGCAAGAGTCAGCAGCAGCCCAGCCCCGTGCACCGCGGCGATCGTCCGGGCGGGGTCGACGTCTTCGGCAAGAACGATTCCCTGAAGCAGGCCGAGACCACGCGTTCCGGCTGTGGTCGCGAGCCGAGCGTCCATGGACCGAAGCGCAGCCGCGAGATGCTCGCCCTGGAAGCGCGCGTTCTCAACAAGGGCCTCGTCGTCCATGATCTGGAGCACGGCCAACCCTGCGGCGCACGCGAGCGGATTGCCGCCGAAAGTACTGGCATGACTGCCCGGTGGAAGGCCCGGAGCCACACCATCGGTCACCGCGATGGCACCGAGCGGGAACCCGCCTCCGATACCTTTGGCAAGCGAGCAAGCGTCGGGTGCCACGCCGAACTGCTCGTGGGCCAGAAAGGTTCCCGTACGGCCGTAGCCGGTCTGGATCTCGTCGAAGAACAGGAGCGCGCCCCGCTCGTCACAGATGCGTCTCGCACCTTCGACGAACTTCGGGGTTGCGACGATGATGCCGCCCTCCGCCTGCAACGGTTCGAAGAGAACGGCGGCGGTGTGCTCGTTCACGGCCGCATCGAGTGCGGCGAGGTCGTTGAAGTCGATGAAGTGGACACCCTGAATCAAGGGCTCCATCCCCTTGTGGTACTTCGGCTGCCCCGTGAGCGAGAGCGAGCCCATCGTTCGCCCGTGGAAGCTGTTGTTCGTCGCGACGAAGTCCACGCGCTCGGTGTCGCCTCGATCGTAGTGGTAGCGGCGAGCTAGCTTGAGCAGCGATTCGTTTGCCTCCGACCCGCTGTTGCAGAAGTAGACCTTGTCGAACGCCGTGCGGGCACAGATCGATTCGGCCAGCTCGATGGCTCGATCGTTGTAGAAGATGTTCGAGACGTGCATGAGCCGGCCGGCCTGATCGGCAATGGCTGCTGCGAGCGTGGGATGGCTGTGGCCCACCGAAAGCACCGAAATGCCGCCCGACAGGTCCAGATACTCACGCCCCGACATGTCAGTCACGCGGCGACCACGACCCTCGGTCAGTACAAACGGCGCGGGCACGTAGTTGCCGAGCTGAACCTGTTTCGCGGTTCGAAGCATGTCATCCTGCCTGGTCATGTTGTCGGTCTTTTTGGGGAAGCCCGCGACATACCACCATTGGGAGGAGGCGTCGACTGGCAGGACGAGCTCAGCGGGTGATCTCGGTGCCGATGCCTTCGTCGGTGAAGATCTCGAGCAGCACAGCGTGACGAACGCGGCCGTCGATGATGTGCGCCTTGCGGACCCCGCCAGCAAGCGCTTCGAGCGCGCACTCGACCTTTGGAATCATGCCGCCCTCGATGATGCTCTCCGAGATCAACTCGTGGATCTCCGCTGCGCTCAGCGAGCTCGCGACCTGACCACCGCTCCCACGCACGCCCTCGATGTCGGTAAGCAAAACGAACTTCCTGGCGGGAAGAGCCTCAGCCACCTTCCCCGCGACCGTGTCGGCATTGACATTGAGCGACTTGCCCTCTGCGTCGACTGCGATCGGGGCAATGACGGGAATGAAGCCGTCGTTGACGAGGCGGCGAAGGATGTCGGGGTTGACCTGGGTAACGGCTCCGACGCGGCCGGGATCGACCCATTGACCGCTCTTCGTCTTCATCTTGTCGACCTTCTTGGCCCGAATGAACCCGTCGTCTTTGCCCGTGAGGCCGATGGCTCGCCCGCCGTGACTCGCGATGAGCGACACGATCTCCTGATTGAGCTTTCCGCCGAGAACCATCTCGACCACCTCCATCGTGTGCTCGTCCGTGACGCGAAGTCCATCGAGCCGCTCCGAAACCACGCCAAGCGACTTCAAGGTCTGGTCGATCTGGGGTCCGCCGCCGTGGACGACGACGGGATGAAGCCCGACGTACTTCATCAAGACGATGTCGCGGGCGAAGCTGTACCGAAGCTCGGGGTCCACCATCGCGTTTCCGCCGTACTTGACGACGAAAACGTCCCCGTGAAACTCACGAATGTACGGAAGCGCCTCCTGCAGGATGCGAGCTTTCTCGATCAGAGCGTCCACGGGCAGGCGTATAGCAGAAGAGCGCCGCCTGCACTCGCGAAGTTTACTATCCGTAACCCCAACCTATTTGCGAATCGCACCTCGGCCTCGACGGGTCAGGGGGCAGCTCGAACCACTCACCCGAACGTCGGACTGCACGGTCGAGTTCCGTGTTAGTTCGGCATCATGTCACGAGCACAGGCCGCCCAAGCGAAGACCTTCTACACCGACGACGAGAAGCGAAGCCGCATCGGAAGCACGATCTCCGAGTACATGGGCTTCTTCGACGAAAAGCGAGGTGGCGGCGTCGAAGCTCGGAAAGCCCAGTACACCACGATGATCAATGACTACTACGATGTGGTCACCGACTTCTACGAGCACGGATGGGGTCAGTCCTTTCACTTCGCCGCCCGGGCTCGAAGGGAGTCGTTCGACGCCTCGCTGGCTCGTGCAGAACACTACCTCGGCCTACGGCTGAACCTCCGGCCGGGGATGCGTGTCCTCGATGTGGGGTGCGGAGTCGGCGGGCCGATGCGTTCGATCGCGCGCTTCTCCGGGGCCTCGATCGAAGGGGTCAACAACAACGACTACCAGCTTCAGAAGGTTCGCCAGCACAACGAAGAGGCCGGGCTCAGCCATCTGTGCTCCGCGTTCAAGGGGGACTTCATGAACCTCCAGGTCACGGACGAGTTCTACGATGCTGCGTACGAGATCGAGGCCACCTGCCACGCCCCCGACAAGACGGGAGCCTTTAGCGAAGTGCACCGCGTGCTGAAGCCGGGCGCGCTCTTCGCTGGCTACGAGTGGTGCATGACCGACGCATTCGATCCGGCAGACACGACACACCAAGCAATCAAGCGAGAGATCGAGACCGGCGACAGCTTGCCGGACATCGCAAGCATTCCCGAGACGATTCAGGCCCTCGAAGCCGCCGGCTTCGAAGTCCTCGACAGCTTCGACGCCCTGCTTTCGAGTGATTCGGAGACCCCCTGGTACCTGCCGCTGCTCGGCGAAACGTCCAGCCTACTCGGACTTCGCCGAGGGAGGCTCGGCCGCCGCATCGCCCGACGCACCATCGGCGCACTGGAGGCTCTGGGAATCGCTCCCGAGGGCTCCAAGCAAGTCAGCGCCATGCTTGGCCGAGCCGCCGAGGCCCTCATCGCCGGCGGCGAGGCGGGCATCTTCACGCCAGGCTTTTTCTTCCTCGCCAGGCGGCGCTGAGCCCCACCGAGACCAGCGCACCGGCTGAGGACAATGCTTGGTGGGCCTGCTCGCTAGAGGATGTACTTGGCGAGATCTTCGTCGCTGAGGATCGGATCTAGGGTGGCTTTGACGTAGGCCACGTCGACGTGGAACTTGGACTCGGCGCGTTCGGAAGCATCGTAAGACAGCTCTTCGAGGAGAGCTTCCATGATCGTGTAGAGGCGGCGGGCGCCGATGTTCTCCGAACGCTTGTTGGCCTCCTCGGCATAGCCAGCGAGCTCTTCGATGGCATCGGGCTCGAAGGTCACCTCGATGCCCTCTGTCGCCATGAGCGCCTGGTACTGCTTGGTGAGCGCGTTCTTCGGCTCGGTGAGGATGCGGACGAAGTCGCCCTTCTCGAGCGAGTCGAGCTCGACCCGAATCGGAAAGCGACCCTGAAGCTCGGGAATCAGGTCGGCCACTTTCGACACGTGAAAGGCGCCCGCTGCGATGAAGAGGATGTGGTCGGTCTTCACCGAGCCGTACTTCGTGCTGACGGTCGAGCCCTCTACGATCGGCAGAAGGTCGCGCTGCACGCCCTCGCGCGATACGTCCGGCCCGCTGAGGCGACGGTCGGAGCCCACCTTGTCGATCTCGTCGAGGAAGACGATGCCCGCCTGTTCGGTGCGTTGCACCGCGTCGCGCTGCACCTTGTCGTGGTCGATGAGCTTCTGTGCTTCTTGCTGTTGAAGCACCTCGAGCGCATCCGGCACCTTGAGACGCCGACGCTTGGTTCGCCCCTTGAAACCCGGCATCTGCGACATCATGTCCTGCAGATTCACCTCCTCGGTGCCGCCGGCGCCGAAGATCGTCATGAACGGGTTCTGGGTGTCGCTCACGTCGAGCTCGACTTCGGTGTCATCGAGCTCTCCATTGCGAAGCCGCTGGCGAACGTCGTTCACCTCGCTGTCCGAGTAGAACGGCTGGGGTTGCGCCTGAGGCGGGGAGATCTGGAAGCTCAGCGGCCCAAACTGGTGCGTCTGCGACTTGGGTTCGGCAGGAGGCTGAACGGGCGGTCGCTCGGCGGCCAGAATCATCCTGGCGAGCCGCTCCTCGGCCGCATCCTTGGCGCGGGTCTGCACGCCCTCGAGCGCCTCCTTCTCGCAAATTTGAATCGCGTTCTCGACCAGATCGCGAATCATCGATTCGACGTCGCGACCCACATAGCCGACTTCAGTGAATTTGGAGGCTTCGACTTTCACGAAGGGTGCTCGCGCCAGCTTCGCCAAGCGGCGGGCGATCTCCGTCTTACCGACACCGGTCGGCCCGATCATGATGATGTTTCGTGGCGCGATCTCGTCCCGAAGCTCGCTGGTCACTTGCTGGCGACGCCATCGATTTCGAAGTGCGATCGCAACGGCCCGCTTGGCCTTGTGTTGACCGATGATGTACCGATCAAGCTCTCCGACCGTCTCGCGAGGGGTGAAGTTACCGTTCTTCATTCGCCCATCTCCTCAACGACGATCTCGTTGTTGGTGTAGACGCAGATCTCGGCCGCAATCTCGAGCGCTCGCCGCGCTATCTCAATAGCCGGTAAATCGCTGTTGCGCACGAGCGCCCGCGCCGCTGCAAGTGCATAGGAGCCTCCCGATCCGATCGCGATCACGCCCTCGTCGGGCTCGACCACATCGCCCGTTCCACTGATGAGTAGCGTCGTGTTCTCGTCCATGACGACGAGCATCGCCTCGAGGCGTCGAAGGTACCGATCGGTGCGCCAATCCTTCGCGAGCTCGACCGCTGCCCGCTGCAGGCTTCCGCGGTACTCCTTGAGCTTCGCCTCGAATCGATCGAGCAGGGTGAATGCATCCGCAGTCGCCCCGGCGAATCCTGCCACGACCTTGCCTTCCGCGATGCGCCGAACCTTGCGGGCTTGGCCCTTCATCACGGTCTGACCGAGGGACACCTGACCATCTCCGGCCATGGCGGCTTTGCCATCACGGCGAACGGCGACGATGGTCGTGGAGCGAAACACGGGCGAATCTTTTCGTGGCATTGGGGTCGGAGGAACGTAAGTCGGCCTTTTGGGCTGTCAACTGTTGTCCGAATTCCCACGCGCCAACGGATGCGCCTTGTCGTAGACCTCCATCAGACGGTCGACGCTGACGTGCGTGTATCGCTGTGTCGTAGAGAGGCTCGAGTGTCCGAGAAGCTCTTGGATCGAACGGAGATCGGCCCCAGCATCCAAAAGGTGAGTCGCACAACTGTGACGGACCGCATGTGGGTGAAGATCGCCGCGACCGGCCCCGAGCGCTCCGTGCCGCCGCACTAGATTCTGAATCTGGCGAACGCCGAGACGTTTGCCGCGCTGCGAGAGCCACAGAGCGCCCGAGTCCGGAGCGTTAGCCTTCGCGAGGATGCCCCGTCTCTGTGGAAGGTAGGCCTGAATCGCCTCGATGGCGGACCGCCCGAGCGGCGTGACGCGCTCCTTGCCGCCCTTGCCGAGGACCCGAACCGAACCCTCGGCGAAATCGCAGTCGTCGAGGTCGATCGATGCGAGCTCTCCGACGCGCACCCCGGTACCGTAGAGCGTCTCGAGGAGTGCCTGGTCGCGCACACGAAGCCGCTTCTGCCTCCCATCTTCCTTGGGTGGCGCTTCCATCACACGGAACGCCTGGTCGACCGTCAGGAAACGCGGCAACCCCTTCGGCACCTTTGGAGAACGAAGCCCCGCGGCAGGATTCCCCTCGATCATCCCGCGCTTCAACAGGAAACGGAAGAACGAGCGAATTGCGCTCACCTTCTTTTTCATGGTGCTCGGCTGGTTCGTCCGGAACAGATCGGAGAGAAAGCCGCGGAGGGCCACGATGTCGAGCGCACGTGCATCCGGTGTGAGTCCCTGAGCGATGACGTGTTCGCGGAGTGTCTGAAGATCGCGGACGTAGGTTTCTACTGTGCGCGGCGAGCTTCGCCGCTCATCGCGCAGGTACTGAGCGAAGGCTTCGATCTGCCCTTGAAGCGGATCCGCTGCACGCATCGTTCGACTCTACCACGCGAGTCAGCCAGTCCCCGAGATCCTGCAGCGCGCGAAGCGACTGCGCGTCCCGCCGAGCCCGCTTCTTCATCCGACGTCCCTCGATCGGCGGCACCATGCTCCACATCACGTTCGACGGTTGGAAATCGTCGTTTGGGTCTCGAAGGTGGCCGATCATGCCACCCAGCATGGTGGTGCGCGGTGGGAACGAGAAGCTCGCTCCGCGAAGCTCGTGCGCCAGCTTGATGCCAACGAGCATGCCGCAGGCGGCGCTTTCCACGTAGCCCTCGACGCCACAGATCTGACCGGCC
>CBDUCC010000154.1:0-8422 GCA_965365555.1 uncultured Myxococcales bacterium
CGTGAGATCGATGCCAAGATCCATGCCTTCCGGCGTGGCGGCGTTGTGTCCCGCCGCTCCGATGACGGAGCCGGCGGGATGGCACCCTGCCCCGCAGGCGTATAGCCCATCGATCCCGAGATGATAGGGCACGCGGTCGGCGAACCCAAAGCGATTGTCGAGGTGATGAATGTGCCCGGCTGTGATGCCGAAGTGCTTTTCGATCTTCGGTGGAGTGAGCGTGAAGACGTCCTCGACCAGCGAAGAAGTACCCGGGGCATAGCGATCGCAGATCGCCAAGAGATGCCGAACGAATCGCTCCTCTTCGACATCCCAGGAGCTCTCGGCGAGCGCGTACGGTACCCACTGGCAGAAGAGCGCGGCGCTATGGCGGCCACGCCCATCCTGAAGCGAGGGGTCGAGGGTCGTGTGAATGTACCACTCGATCGACGGCTCCTGCGGCAAGCGCCCTGCCTCGCACTCGGCGAACGCGGCACTCAAGGCCGCGCGCGTGTTCTGCTCGGGAAGAAGATGGATGGTGGCGCGGTGCTGGCCTCGATCCTCCGGAAGACAGCTGAACCTGGGCAGGGCCGCGAGGCAGAGGTTCACCTTGATGCTGGTGCCTGTATGGTGGCAGCCCTCGACCCTCGTCCGCAGGTCATCGGGAACGTGGTCGCCTAGCAAGGCAAGCAAGCGAAAGGGATCGGCATTGACGAGCGTCACTTGGCTCCGGTGCAGCTCGCCATTCGAGGTCAGGGCGCCCACCACCGTTCCCCGCTCGAGCTCGAGCGCAGTGACCAGTGAGCCGAGCACGATGTCGACGCCTGCCACCCGTGCTGACTCCGCGAGCGTGCGGGTCACGGTGCCCATCCCACCGCGCACGACCATCCAGGTGCCGTCGCTTCCGGGCAACCGACACATGTTGTGCGTCAAGAAGTTCATGCCGCTCCCGGAGGTGTCCCAACTTCCGTGAAGCCCCGTGAACCCATCGGTCACCGCGTACATCGACTCGAGAAGCTCGCTCTGGAATCCAAACCGAGCCAGGTAGGCGCCAACCGAACCTCGGCAGAGGTCGACGAAGACGCCTCGAAGCGAGGCGCGAACGTACCGCTCGGCGGTTTCCTCGATCGACAGCGGCGCTCGAAGCCATGCCGGCGCAAGGTCGTCCCGGAGCATGCCGATCTCGTCCTGAAGCGCCCGGTCTGCCTCGAGGTCCTTCGACGAAAAGAAGCGCCGGATCTGCGCTTCGGTCGCCGGTCGGTCTCTACCGAAGAGGAGATGCCGCTCCGAGGTCGTCGGAAGAAAATAGTGGGGATCTCGACGAAGCAGCGGAAGCGCGATGCCAAGCTTGTGCATCAGCTCAGGTGGCATGAGCCCGAGGAGATAGGCGCCGGTGGACTGTCCGAGCCTGGGCGCTTTGGGGAACGGGTATTCGGTCCGGCAAGCGCCGCCGACGACCGTGTCGGCTTCGAGTACGCGAACGCGGAGACCAGAGCGCGCCAAGAGCAGTGCTGCGACGAGACCGTTGTGTCCGGCGCCGACGACCAGAGCGTCTACAGGACGGGGCATCGCCCTACTTCACGAAAAAGCTGAAGCCTGCTTCGATGGTCCAGGCCTGGGTCGGCGCGTCCGGCGGCATCCGAAAATAGCGCATCCAACGGCCCCGCACCTCGAAACCCAACCACGAGAGGAAACCATACCCAAGCCCTGCAAAGGCGCCAATCGTTCCCGAGCCATCGACCCGTTCGGGCAAGGGCACACCCAGGTATCCCCCGGTGAACGCTCCGGACAGTCGAAGCTTCTTGATGTCGGCGCGAAGCGCGATCAGGGCGCCTCCTCCGAAGCCAGGGTCATCGAGTGGAAAGCTCCGCCCAAGCCACTGGAAATAGCCGCCGATGTGCAGCGGCCCCACGGGGCTGTACGTGCCATCGATCCAGAGACTCGGCTGCCATTTCCGCGTGCCCGCGAACTTGGCGACGGTGCCTCCGAACATGCCATCGAACGTGGCCAAGTCGCGACCGCTGTCGGCGCGACCGGTGTGCGAGGTCGCGAAGCCGGCGACGATGGAGAGCACGAGCGCAGCCGCGAGTCGTTTCACGGCTACGTTGCTATCACAGCTCCCTCAGGAGCCCCTCAAAAGCTACGAGCAGTACCCCCTCAGGCGTTGGTGGCCTGGACGATGGGTTTCGCGACGTCGAACTTCTGAAGAAACTCGGTGCGAGCCTCTTTCATGTGGTGAACCCACTGCGCGTAATCGTCTTCTCGGCCACGCGCCTGGTAGAACCGCCGAGGTTCGAGGATCTCGGCGGGCACCTTCTCGACGAGCTCGGCATTCTCGGGCGCGTCCACGTCGACGATCTCGTACCCGAAGTCGGGATCGACCTTCCACTTGATCGCATCGCTGAGCAGGGCTTCGAGCATCGCACTCGAATGTCGAATCTTGATGTTGAGAGCCTTGCCCTCTTTGACGTCGTTGGCCTCGCCCCCGATGTACCCGGTGTTCATGAGCCACATGGAGACGTCAGGCATGGTGGCGGCCAACTCGGCAAAGCGCTTCGCCTGAAGCCCATGCTTGGCGGGGAAGAAGGGCTGGGTAAACGGTGAGCGCGTCTTGCCGCGCTCCTTGCCGGCCGCACTGGTCTTGGAGGTCTCGCCGAGCATGAAGTAGCCGGCGGCCTGTTCCGGTGATGTGAATCGAACGATCCCGGGCATCGCGGCGTCGTACCCCTCGTCGCGGTTGAGGATACCCATCGACTTCACCTGTGGAATGCTGTGCAGATCCGCGGCGTCCGGGATCGAGCTGAGCGGCACGATCGAGCGACCGTTCTGCGTCCACATCACGAAGTCCCACCCGTCCGCTGGAATGCCATGACTGTCGACGACCTCGTCGATCTTCACCTCACCGGCGATGTACTTGTCGACGTTCGCCTCGTTTGCGCCGGTCTGGATCAGGATCTCCCGCAGGCGCTTCACGTCTTCAATCGAGAGCGCGCCCTTGGTGAAGTGGAAGGTGCCGTCCGCTTCGAGAAAGACGTTCTCGACCCATGCGTCGGGGCCGATGGTCGCCTGATGGAGAACCGGCTCGGTCTCCGGGGAGAGCCCATCGGTCTTTGCGAAACAGCCGTTCTCCGTGATCGAGAGTGCTCCGTTCGGCCAGAGTGAGACCATATCGTCCTGAATCGGCTCGGTGAGATCGCCCTGCTTCGAGAAGGTCGTGGTGGTCTTGCCCGTGCCCGAGAGGCCCATGATGGTCATGGTGAGCTTTTCGCCATTCCCCGCGGTCACCGCCTTCGCTCCGGCGTGAAGGACGAGACCTCCCTTGCCGTACACGTAGTGGTTGAGCATTCGCAGGACACCCTTCTTCGACTCACCGAAGTAGTCCGCACCCATGACGTGAGTCGTCCAGTTCTCCATATCGACGATGATCGCCTGCCGCCCTGGCATGTCGTCGAGAAAGAGGTTCGGCGTGTAGATGAGTCGGAACGTGGGCTGAAACGGCTGCTTGAGCTGGTTCTCGTCCTCGACCGCAGATCGGGGGAATGCGAGGATCTGTTGCATGCCCGCGATGTTCGACCCTTCGAGGGTGTAAAGCCAGGTCGTCCCGAATGCGCCGGAGCCGAGACCGGAGTAGCCGTCGATCGCGATCAACTTGCCCTTGTCGGCGATGTACTTCTCCTGGCGAGCGATCAACTCGCGAGCCTTACCGGGGTCGATGAGCTGATGACTCCAGCGATCCTCGGTGTCGATGATGTAGGTGTACTTCGCCATGCGCGCCTTGTTGCGCGTCACCTTGTTGATGCTGCCGGCGGCTGTGCGTTGAACACAAGGGGTGTGCTCGAGCGCCAGCGCGCGGAGCTCGGACTGACTCGGGTTCTCGATGTACTCGACGTCGAAAGGACGGGGGTCTGCGGTCGCCATGATCTCTCCGTTTCCGCTAGCGGAATTGGGAGCAACAAGCCGGTTTGGCAAGCTCCGAATGGGCCATATGACAATGTTTGTGTGACGTGTCCAGAGGCCGATACGGTTGCTCCGCGAGGTACAGCCGGTAAGCTCCACGCTGTGCGTGCGCTACCGCAAAATTTTCGCGATGCCTCGCGCGCCCAGAGTGGCGAATGGTCTGATTGGCGCTGGCAAGCGCAGCACGCGATCACCGATTTACAAGCTCTCGACAAAGCTCTTCGTCTGAGCGAATCGGAACGAATCGGTGCTGCGAGAGCTGCGGCTGCCGGGATGCCCATCTCGATCACGCCGTACTACGCCGCGCTTTGCGATCCGGTCGATCCTCGCTGCCCGATCCGGATCCAGTGCATACCCCGCGCCGAGGAGGCGATCGCCGTCCAGGGCGATCTCGAGGACCCTCTCGGTGAGGAAGCGCACGAAGTCGCTCCTCATTTGATCCGTCGGTACCCCGACCGTGTCCTGCTGATCGCAACCGATCGCTGTGGCGTCTACTGCCGGTTCTGCACTCGCTCTCGGCTGGTGGGCGATGGTGGCGGAGCACGCTCCCTCGCCTCGCTCGAGCCCGCATTCGAATGGATCGAGGGCCATCACGAGGTCCGGGACGTGATCGTCTCGGGCGGGGACCCCTGCGTGATGTCGACCGACCGACTCAGCCGACTCCTTCGTCGGATTCGTGCGATCGGCCACATCGACACAATCCGCCTCGCGACGCGGGCGCCGGTCACCCTGCCCCAACGCATCACCGAAGAGCTCTGCCGGGCGATTCGAGAGGCCTCGGCCTGCACCTGGATCATGACGCACTTCAACCACCCGAAAGAGCTTACGGACGAGTCACGGACCGCCTGTGCACGGCTCGCCGACGCCGGCCTCCCCGTGATGAATCAGACGGTGCTTCTCCGAGGCGTCAACGATGACCCCGAAACACTTGAAACCTTGTTCCGGGGACTGGTCCGGGCCCGGGTTCGCCCCTATTATCTCCTGCAGATGGATCCGGTCAGCGGGACTGGGCACCTGCGGACACCGCTACGCCGGGGCGTCGAGCTCATGGCGGCTCTTCAGGGTCGCGTGAGTGGGATCGCCTTGCCGAAGTTGATCGTTGACACGCCTGGAGGCCTCGGGAAGGTTCCCATCGGCCCGAGGTACCTGGTGCGCCAGGGCGACGGCGTGACGGTTCTCGAGACCTTCCGCGGAGACCGAGTCGAGTACTACGACCCACCCGAGCCTTGAAACCGAGTCTTTTTGGCCTGACGCATGGCAAATCGCGGCAGGTAGATGTATGAATCGGCCGCCCGCGCGCACGGGACCTGAGGAGATGCGATGCAAAGAGCCCTAACCCTTCACCAAACTACCGTCGGGAAGAAGGTCATCATGGCCCTCTCCGGCGCCATCATCGTCGGCTTCACGATCGGCCACCTCCTCGGGAACATGAACTTGTACCTCGGTCCCGAAGCACTGAATGGCTACGCGGAGTTTCTGCACAGCCTTCCGGCCCTGATCTGGGGCACGCGCGCACTGCTGCTCTTTGCCCTGGGGGCCCACGTGGCATCGGCATTCGCCCTGTGGTCACGAAACAAGCAGGCGCGCGGCTCCCGCTACAAGCAACACAAAGACCTCGCGACCGACTACGCGGCACGCACGATGTACTGGACAGGTCCGATCCTGCTTCTCTACATCGTCTATCACTTGCTCCACTTCACGATTCTTCCGGCACATCCGGGCGACGTGTACAGGAACGTGGTCGAAGGCTTCCAGAATCCCTTGATTGCCGGCGTTTACATCGCCGGCAATCTGGCGCTTGGATTTCACCTTTTTCACGGTGTTTACAGCGCGTTTCAAACTCTCGGCGCGAACCATCCTCGCTACAACAAGTACCGCCGCGATCTAGCAATTGCGGTTGCGGCCGTGATCACCATAGGAAATCTATCCTTCCCAATCTCGGTGCTTGCGGGCGTCGTCACACTCTAAGGATCGTCATGGAACTTCGATCGAACGAACCGACAGGTCCCATCGAACATCGCTGGGAGAAACACAAAGAGTCGAGCAAGCTCGTCGCCCCTTCGAACCGCCGAAAGTACAACATCATCGTCGTCGGCAGCGGGCTGGCCGGCGGCGCGGCTGCCGCGTCACTCGGCGAGATGGGGTACAACGTCCAGTGCTTCTGCTACCAGGACAGCCCCCGGCGGGCCCACAGCATCGCGGCGCAAGGTGGTATCAACGCTGCGAAGGACTACCAGAACGACGGAGACAGCGTCTACCGGCTGTTCTACGACACGGTCAAGGGGGGTGACTTCCGCTCTCGTGAGTCCAACGTCTACCGCCTGGCACAGCTCAGCGTGAACATCATCGACCAGTGCGTGGCTCAGGGGGTTCCGTTCGCCCGTGAGTACGGCGGACTACTGGCAAACCGCTCGTTCGGCGGAGCGCAGGTTTCCCGTACCTTCTATGCGCGCGGCCAGACGGGACAGCAGCTCCTGCTGGGAGCGTACCAAGCGCTGAGCCGGCAGATCGAGGCGGGCACCGTGAAGATGCACACCCGGACGGAGATGCTGGACTTAATCGTTCACGATGGTCGAGCACGCGGGATCGTCACGCGCTGCATGCAGAGCGGCAAGATCAGCGCGCATCTGGCCGACATGGTGGTTCTGTGCACCGGCGGATACGGAAACGTCTTCTACCTTTCGACGAACGCCAAGGGTTGCAACGTCACCGCAGCGTGGCGCGCCCACCGCCATGGCGCGGCGTTTGCAAACCCCTGCTACACCCAGATCCATCCGACCTGCATCCCTCAGGGAGGCAGCTACCAGTCGAAGCTGACCTTGATGAGCGAGTCGCTTCGCAACGATGGTCGCGTCTGGGTCCCTCGTAAGAAGGAAGACGTCACCAAGCGACCCGAGGACATTCCCGAAGCCGACCGGTATTACTACCTCGAGGAGCGCTACCCTGCGTTCGGAAACCTCGTTCCACGCGATGTCGCATCTCGAAACGCGCTCTACGTGACCAATGACGGGCTCGGTGTCGGGCCCGAGGTCGACGGGGAGCGCCGCGCGGTCTACCTCGACTTTGCGGATGCGATCAATCGTCTCGGCGAGCAGACGATCCGGGAGCGCTACGGCAACCTCTTTGAAATGTACGAGCGCATCACGGGTGACAGTCCGTACCAGACGCCAATGCGAATCTACCCAGCCACCCACTACACGATGGGAGGCCTCTGGGTCGATTACAATCTACAGACCACGATTCCCGGGCTCTTCGCCGGAGGCGAAGCGAACTTCTCGGATCACGGTGCCAACCGTCTCGGCGCGTCCGCCTTGATGCAAGGTCTTGCCGACGGCTACTTCGTGCTCCCCTTCACGGTCGGCAACTATCTCGGCGAGGTCCGCAGCCTCCCGGCGCTCTCGGATGACCATCCCGATGTGAAGCAGGCGGTGTCCAAGGTCGAAGAGCGGATTACGAAGCTGATGAACGCACCGGATCCCAAGCACGCTCCGGAACACTTCCATCGCCTTCTCGGAAAGATCATCTGGACCAAGTGCGGGATGTCGCGCACGAAGGAAGGGCTCGAAGAGGCACTCCGCGAGATTCCGAAGCTGCGTGAGCAGTTCTGGCGAGAGGTGAAGATCACCGGCACCGGTGAAGAGCTCAACCAGACCCTCGAGCGAGCCGGTCGGGTCGCTGATTTCTTCGAGCTCGGCGAGCTGATGTGCATCGACGCGCTCGAGCGCAATGAAAGCTGCGGCGGACACTTCCGCGAGGAATACGAGGAGAACGGCGAAGCGCTCCGTGACGACGAGCATTACAGCTACGTGTCCGCGTGGGAGTGGACCGGGAACCCCGGGGAGCCGCGACTCAACAAGGAGCCGCTCACGTTCGAATACGTCAAGCCGACGAAGCGAAGCTACAAGTAAGGGACTGATCATGAGCGACGAACTTCTCAATCTCACCCTACATGTCTGGCGCCAGAAAGGCGCCGACGACGCCGGCCACTTCGAGACCTACCAGGCTCGAGACATCACCACCCACATGTCGTTCCTGGAAATGCTCGACGTCGTGAACGAAGGACTCATCGAAAAGGGCGAGCAGCCGATTGCATTCGATCACGATTGCCGAGAGGGCATCTGCGGCAGCTGCGGCATGGTGATCAACGGGGTCGCACACGGCCCGCAGAAGAGAACGACGGCCTGCCAGCTGCACATGCGCCAGTTCAACGACGGCGACGAGATTTGGCTCGAACCGTGGCGGGCCAAAGCCTTTCCCGTGGTTCGCGACCTCATCGTCGACCGCTCCTCCTTCGACCGAATCATTCAAGCGGGCGGCTACGTCTCGATCCGAACCGGCAGCGCCCCCGAAGCGAACGAAGTGCCTGTCGCCAAGGCCGACGCAGACAAGGCCATGGATGCGGCCGAGTGCATCGGCTGTGGCGCCTGCGTCGCTGCCTGCCCCAACGCCTCGGCCAGCTTGTTCCCCGCTGCCAAGGGCTCCCATC
>CBDUCC010000155.1:0-8412 GCA_965365555.1 uncultured Myxococcales bacterium
TGGATTTGGCCTTGGGAGCGGTGGACTTTCGCCTCTTCGCGGGCGCCTTGGTGGGCCTTTTCTGCACGGTCATAGAGCGACTTCTTTCTGCGAGTAGCCTTGCGGGTCGAGCTCGCGAAGCACTCGTAAGCACTCTGGGGTCGGGACTGGCGTCGTGTCCAGCCCATCGGGAATCACAGGCTCGAAGCCGGTGTTGTCCAGGACTTGCTGAAGCTCGACTCCGGGATGCAAGGAAGCCAGGCGCATCCGTCGATCCGGCGTCTCGAAGTCGAACACACAAAGATTGGTGACGACGCGGCGAATCTCGTGGAAGCGCCCTGCGCCAGCGCCGAGCGCGGCGGCGCGGTCGTAGCCAACTCCGCTCACCATGTCGACACGCTCGACGAGGGCGCGCGCGTTGTGATTCGGCACCCAGTAACTCGTGACGTGGTTGATCGTGTTGCCCGGGGCGCCGCGGACTCCGAGAAGCTGGGCTTTGGGGCGACCCCAGTCGCCGATGCAGGCGATGTTCTGGTTGCCGAACTGATCGATCTGCGAGGCGCCCATCATCACGTGGCGACGCCCCCACCAGAGGGTCTCGAATACCGAGCCGAACGGCATCCAGCCTTCGATGTCGCTCTCGACTGGCTTGTCGCCGAGCGGGAGTGCGCGCCGAAGGAGCAGGTTGAAACCGTCGGTCATGAGGAGGTCAGGTGCGAACGTAGCTTTGGCGAGGCGTGCACCGAGGCTCGGCGTCGTGCCCATGGCGCTCACGAGGATCTCCCCGTCATTGCGAAAGCACTCCGCAACGGCAAGCGCGCAGACGTCCGCACGTGTGGCTTCGTTTCCACTCACGACCGCACCGCCTTCTGGTAGTCGTCCTCGCTCGAGTCGAGGTACTTGGCTCGAAATGCTTTCCAAGCCTCCTCGTCCTTCGCAGTCTTGGCGTACTCGCGCTGAAACGCTTCATCGCGCCCGTAATCCGGCGGACACTCCGTGAAGTGCGCTCCGCCTGGCGCCTCGACCACGCCGCTCACCATCATGCGATTGATGAGCAGACTCTGGAGCGGCCCTCCTTGGACGAGCTCCTCGGTCGACACGAGCTTCTCGCAACTCATGAACGCCTTGTCCGCAGACATGCAGAAGAGATGGTCGAAGTACGGATCGCGGCCGAGGGCTTGGCCGTTTCCTAGAGCGTCCGCGCGATTCATGTGGATGAATGCGACATCGAGACGGAGGGCCGGTACCGCGACGAGCTCTTCGCCGTCGTCGTAGGGCGACTTCACAGTCTTGAGGTGCGGGTTGATCTTCAGCACGTCCGAACCGAGACCGGCCCGGGTGGGTAGGAAAGGCAGCCGCTGAGCCGCAGCGCGAAGCCCGAGCAGGAACATCCCTTCGTCGAGCTCCACTGCGTCGATCGTTCCGTCCTGGCGCGCCTTGCGGAAGTGCGGCTCGAGCGGGATCGAATCGAGAGATACGAAACCATACACGGCCTTCTTGAGCTGCCCGGTAGCACAGAGAATCCCGATATCGGGCCCGCCGTAGGACACCACGGTCAGATCCTTTACGCCTGTTCGAACCAGGGCGCGGACGAACGCCATGGGCTTTCTCCGGGAGCCCCAGCCCCCGATGCCAATCGTCATGCCGTCCGAGACGTTGGCGACGGCTTCGTCGACCGTCATGCGTTTGTCTGTCACGAAGCTACCTCACTTCTGCTTGGCGTCTGGGTCGCGCTTTTCGACGAACGCGTCCCGAGCTTCATCCGCCACACCGGCCAAGTTGAGCTCGAAGGTGAAACCCTGTTCGAAGCGGTACGAGCGATTCACGTCGACGGGGTCGATGTTGTTGAGGCATTCCTTGGCCACGCGCACGACCCGCGGAATCTTCTTGGTGAACGTTCGAGCGACCTCGCGCGCCTTTTCCGCGAGCTCTTCGGGTTCGACGACGGCATAGACCGAGCCCCAGGCGTGGAGCTGCTCGGCGCTGGCCGGCTCACAGGTCAGCACCATCGCTCGCATCTTCAAGGGTGGCACGAGGCGCGCGAGGTGGGTGGCGGCGCCGAGCGCGCCACGATCGACCTCGGGCAACGCGAACTTCGTTCCCGTCGCTGCAATCAGGATGTCCGAGTTCCCTGCAAGTCCGATGCCGCCGCCGACGCAGTAGCCATGGCACGCCGTGATCACCGGGACCTTGCACTCGTAGACCGCCTTGAACGACTCCCAGCAACCGCGATTGGCGCCGAGAAGCGCGTCGAAGCCTTCGCTGTGCTGCATTTCCTTGATGTCGACGCCCGCATTGAAGCCACGTCCTTCGGCTCGGAGGATGACGGCGCGGGTGTCGGGGTTCTCGCCGGCGGCGCGGATCACCTCGGCGAGCTCGAACCAGCCCTGTACCGGGATCGCGTTGACCGGCGGATAGTCGACGACTATTTCGGCGATTCCATCAATGATTTCGTGCGAAATGCCCACTGCGCGTCCCTTCGGAGCTCGGCCGAAGTGAAACGCGTTTCAGTCCACCGGTCAAGCCGACGGGCTGCGCGGGATCAGGCGACCCGCGAGAAAAACGACTCGATCTCAGGCGTCACCGGCTGACCGATGCGGTCGAGCTCGGCGCGGAGCATCTGCAGAGCGCTCGGAAGATCCGAGGCCGTGAGCGTCCGAAGTGGTGGCGCACGGAATCGATACACGACGCGAAGCACGGCGCGATAGATCGCCTCCGGCATGACGATCACCACGCCGAAGTCACCTCGGGTCAGCGCATCGCCGCGCGCCTCCAGCCAATCGGCGAAGCGTTTGCGATGGCGAGCCGAGATCACACCGGTGCCCCGTTGATGCCGCACCAACGAGATCTGAGGCTTTCCCGCATCGATGTGATGCTCTGCTGCGTTGAGCATCAGTGCCACCTCATGGTCTTCGAGCTGCCGCGGCAGCCGCAGGTCGTAGAGCACAGCCGGCGAGTTCGTCACATCGATCCGAATGCGTTCCGACTCGTACGTCGGGTTCGCGACCCAATCCCAATCCCAATCCACCATGCAAGCACCTTCAAGTTAAGCGGGCCATGCCACGCAGCCGCGCGGTTCACCCCGATAGAAGCGCACGAAGTATGCGAACGTTACACAGCCAGTCAATCCCTGATCGGGGGTGACACGAACAATGTCGCCGAGGATCGCTCGTTGATCCCACTCGGACTTGGCGATATCACCCCGCCGTGGCGAGCACGATTCCGGAAATGTTGGCCGATCGGGCACAAACGCTGACCGCTCGGACAGCAATTGAAGACGGCTCGACGCGGCTGACCTTTGGGGAGCTCGCTGCGCGGGTGGAGGAGTCGGCACGTGCACTCATCGCGATCGGGATCGACCAAGGGAACCGCGTAGCCATCTGGGCCCCCAACATCTGGGAGTGGATCGTCTCGGCACTGGCGATCCACAGCGTCGGTGCGGTGATGGTCCCGGTGAACACTCGCTACAAGGGAATCGAAGCCACCTATCTGCTCGAGAAGAGCCGGGCCAAGGCCCTCTTCACGGTGACCGGTTTCCTCGACGCCGACTACGTCGCGCTCTTGCGGAGCACTGGTATCGAGCTTGCCGAGCTTTCGAACATCATCGTGATGAGGGGTACGGCTCCGGAAGGCACGCTCGAATACGAGGCGTTTCTCTCGCGCGCGAAGAGCGTGGCGGCGCTGACCGCGCGCCAGCGTGCCGCAAGCGTGGGGCCCGATGACCTCGCCGACATCCTCTTCACCTCGGGAACGACCGGGCAACCCAAGGGCGCGATGTGCACGCACGCTCAGAATCTCCGCGTGTTCGATACCTGGAGCTCGATCGTCGGCCTTCGCGAAGGCGACCGCTACCTCATCGTGCTCCCGTTCTTCCACAGTTTTGGTTACAAGGCGGGCTGGTTCTCCGCCCTGATGCGTGGGGCGACGGTATTCCCGGAAGCGGTCTTCGATGTCGACGTGGTCCTGCGCCGCGTCCAGGAGGACGCAATCACCATGCTGCCAGGACCTCCTGCCCTTTATCAATCGTTGCTACTTCACCCCCGGCGTGGCGAATACGATCTGTCGAGTCTGCGGCTTGCGGTGACGGGCGCAGCGGTGATTCCCGTCGAGCTGATTCATCGCATGAAGGACGAGCTCGGTTTCGAGACCGTGATCACGGCCTATGGGCTCACCGAAAGCTGCGGGGTCGTCACGATGTGTCGCCTCGACGACGACGCCGAGACGATCGCCACGACGAGCGGACGGGCGATCCCCGGAGTCGAGGTCGCCGTGGTGGACGGCGCAGGCAACGCGTTGCCCCCCGGGGAACCCGGCGAAATCGTCGTCCGAGGCTACAACGTGATGAAAGGGTACTTCGACGCACCCGAGGAGACCGCGAAGGCGATCGATGAAGACGGCTGGCTTCATACCGGTGACATCGGGACGCTCGACGCTCGCGGGAACATCAAGATCACCGACCGGCTGAAAGACATGTTCATCGTCGGCGGTTTCAACGCCTATCCCGCCGAGATCGAGAACACCTTGCTCAAGATGCCCCATGTCGGTGAGGTCGCCGTGATCGGCGTCCCAGATGACCGGCTCGGCGAGGTGGGCATGGCGTTCGTGGTGCCCGCGCCCGGCCAGTCGTTGAGCCCAGACGCCGTCATCGCATGGAGCCGCGAGAACATGGCAAACTTCAAAGTACCGAGGCGGGTCGAGGTGCTCGATGCTCTGCCGCGGAACGCAACGGGCAAGGTCGTCAAGTTCGAGCTCCGGGAGCGAGCGCGTGGCTGACTTTTCCGACGGGGTCGCGCTCGTCATGGGCGGCAGCGGCGGCATCGGCCGAGCGATCGCCGCTGCGTTCGCAGCTCGGGGCGTGTCCCTGGCCCTCACCTACCGCCGCAACGAAGAGGCCGCGACGGAGATCGCCGAAGCGATCCGGGACGCTGGCGGCCGCTGCAGCATCCACCCTCTGGACCTCGGCGACTCGAACGCCGTCACCGAGTGCATCGAATCGCTCGTGCAAGAGCACGGCCGGATCCATACGATCGCCCACGCGGCCGGAACGCACATCGACCAACCGTATGTCAGTGAGGTGACGCCCGAGCAGTGGCGAAACACGATGGACTGGGACGTCAACGGCTTCTTCCATGTCGTGCACGCGGCCCTACCCAGCCTCCGGCAGAGCCGGGGCTCGTTCGTCTTCGTCAGTTCCGCGGGCCTCAGGCGCTTCCCTCCAGGAGACGTTCTCTCCGTTGCTCCCAAGGGCGCGATCGAAGCGCTCATCCGCGGAATCGCGCGGGAAGAGGGCCGGTTCGGGGTGCGGGCGAACGCCGTCGCCGTCGCGGTGGTGGACGCTGGGATGTTCCCGAAGCTCGTCGAGCGGGGGGAGCTGAGTCAGGAGTGGATCGACGCTGCGATCCGGAACACACCGCTTCGACGCTTCGGAACTCCGGAGGAGATCGCCGACGCCGTGGTCTTTTTGGCCTCGGAACGAGCCCGCTACATCACCGGTCAGACGCTTTTCGTCGATGGAGGTTACACGTTGTAGCGGCCGCCGAGGGTCGGTATGGTGCTGAGCGGGGAGTGATGGGGCGAGTCATCTTCGACGAGAGCGAGAAGCCGCTGATGCGGATGACCTACCAAGGTGTTCCGGACGACGCCGAGTGGGAGCGTCACATCGCGGTGATGAGCGACTGGGCTCGGCGCAACGAAGTCTACGGCGTGGTGATCGACGCGCGCGAGGTCGGACGGATCACCCCGACGCAACGTCGGGGAATCATGGACTGGATCACGCGTGACAAAGGCCACCTGCGACTGAACTGTGCCGGCGGTGCCATGATTTTCGCGAGCCCGCTTCAGCAGGGACTGTGGACCGCCATCTCCTGGGTGACGCCCAGCCCGATTCCGGTAAAGATGTTTTCGGACGTTCCGAGTGCGGAGCATTGGGTTCGATCGCAGCTCGAGCAGAAGATCGGATCATGAGCCGTCTCGCTTCAATCGAGGGGCAGCTCTGTGGGCCTGGCGCTCCCTTCGAGCTGGTCGAGGAAGAGGTGCTCGGAGAACGCGTTCGGGTGTTCAAGAACCGAGCGCGCTCCCTCCGTGATGTCTTGGTTCGCGCACGGGAGCATGCAGACGCCGAGTACATGCTGTTCGTCGATGGCGGCCGAGAGCGACGCTACACCTTTGGCGAGCACGAGACTCTGGTCGCTCGCACAGCCCGCGCCTTGACGGACCGCTTCCAGGTCGGTCCCGGCGACCGGGTGGCAATCCTGGCTGCGAATTGCCCAGAATGGGTGATCGCGTTCTGGGCGACGGTGAGCTCCGGTGCGATCTGCGTCGGCCTGAACGGCTGGTGGACCGAAGACGAGATCCGCTACGCGGTGGGAGACAGCGCACCAAAGCTGGTCATCGCCGACCGAAAACGGGCGGCACGCATCGAAGGCGAGCTGGGCGTTCCACTACTCATCATCGAAGACGAGTTCGAGGACCTGCTCGCAGCGTACCCCGAGGCAGAGCTCCCTTCCGTGCCGCTCGCAGAAGAGGACCCGGCCATCATCCTCTACACGAGCGGTACCACTGGCCGGGCGAAGGGCGTCGTGCACACCCATGGCAACGTCACCAACATGATCATGGTCAGCTTCTTTCATGGAGCGCGCCTGATGATGGCCAATCCCAAGCAGGCCGAGCTTCCTGCGCTCCCCAACTCGATCTTGGTGACGAGCCCTCTGTTCCACGTGTCCGGGCTTCATTGCGCTGCAGTCACGGCGCTTGCTGGCGGGGCGAAAACGGTCTGGCCCGTGGGCCGCTTCGATCCGGAGGCCGTGCTGGGGCTCATCGAACGCGAACAGATCACGGGCTGGGGGTACACCGCGACGGTCTTGCACCGCTTACTTCATCATCCGAGCGTCACCGAGCACGATCTGAGCTCGTTCCGATCGGTTGGCGGCGGGGGCTCGCCAATTCCGGCGCCACTGCTCGAAAAGGCGCTCGCCTGCTTACCGCAGTGCAGCCACACGATGGGCGTCGGCTACGGGCTCACCGAAGGAACCGCGTTCGGGACGCTGAACGCCGGCGAGGAGCTGGCAGCCGATCCCGCCTCAGTCGGGCGACCGGTTCCCGTCGTCGACGTCGAAATCCGAAACGAGAAGGGCGAGGCTCTGCCCGACGGTGAAGAAGGCGAGATTCACCTGCGCGGGCCGCTCGTGATGCGCGAGTACTGGAACGATCCCGAAGCGACGCAGGCGACGATCGGTCCAGGGCGTTGGCTGAACACCGGCGATGTCGGACGGATCGAAGACGGCAAGCTTTACATCGCGTCCCGAAAGCGCGATCTGATCCTCCGCGGTGGCGAGAACGTCTATCCGTTCGAGGTGG
This sequence comes from uncultured Myxococcales bacterium, assembly GCA_965365555.1. Classification (GTDB taxonomy): domain Bacteria; phylum Myxococcota_A; class Polyangia; order Polyangiales; family Houyiibacteriaceae; genus SG8-38. The sequence goes on from CBDUCC010000155.1 coordinate 7,336, forward strand.
AGCAGCGCCTCGAGGCACACCCGGCGGTGGCGGAGGCGGCGGTCCTCGGGGTCGATCATGAAGAGCTCGGCCAGGAAGTAAAGGCCTTCGTGGTCCCCGAACCGAGCACAGAGGTCGAGCCCGAAACCCTCGCCCGCTGGGTGGGTGATGCCCTCGCCTATTACAAGGTTCCGACACATTGGGAAATTCGAGCGACGCCCCTGCCGCGCAACGCGACCGGAAAGGTGCTAAAGAACGCGCTCCGGGATAGCCGGGATTCGATGTTCATCGAGGAGTAAGACATGCCCGAAGCCGTGATCGTTTCCGCTGCGCGAACGCCGATTGGCCGCGCCTTCAAGGGTTCGCTGATCGAGATGCGCCCCGACGACCTAGCTGCGATCGCGGTCGAAGCGGCTCTCGAAAAGGTGCCAAACCTCGACCCGGCGACCATCGAGGATCTGATGATCGGCTGCGCGCAGCCGGCCGGAGAGCACGGCTACAACATGGGACGGGTCGTGAGTCTTCTGGCAGGCCTCGACACTCCCGGCACCACCGTGAACCGCTACTGCTCGTCTTCCCTACAGACGATCCGCATGGCCGCGCATGCGATCAAGGCTGGGGAAGGCGATGTCTTCGTGGCGGCCGGCGTCGAGTGCGTCAGCCGCTTCGGCTTCGGAAAGTCCGATGGCATGGAACATACCAAGAACGTGAGGTTCGCCGAGGCGGAGTCGCGAACGGCCGGCCTGATGACCTCGGAGGGCGCCACTTGGGAGCCCGCACTCGGGCTTCCAAACGTCTACATCACGATGCTTCAAACGGCCGAGAACGTCGCCCAGTTCATGGCGGTCTCTCGCGAGGAGCAGGACGAGTTCGCTGCACTCTCTCAGCAGCGCGCCGAGGCGGCACAGAAGGCCGGCTATTTCGCCGAGGAGATCGTTCCGGTCACCACACCGAGCGGCAAGGTGGTCGACAGCGACGACTGCCCGCGTCACGGGACGACGGCTGAGAAGCTGGCGGGCCTGAAGCCGGTGCTGATCGAGCAGATGGGCGCACGCGCCACGGTCACGGCAGGCAACGCCTGCACGCTCAACGACGGGG
>CBDUCC010000156.1:0-8334 GCA_965365555.1 uncultured Myxococcales bacterium
CTTCGACTGGATCCAGGACGCTCATGTGATTGCGCACCTGAATGCCCAACGTCGCAATTCTCTGGATCAGGTCGCGGTTCTCGACCCCCAGCTCCCGTGCGACCTCGTAGACTCGAACCTTACTCATCCGTCCTCCGTTAGGGTCTCGATGTGCGATAGGCAATCCAACACCGCACGCGCGATACCCCGATCCATCACCAGGAGGACGCCAAGCTCCGAGCGGGCAAACGCGTCCCCCAGGCTGGCCTTTGTCCCCCAGGTGACCGTCGCGCAACCCTGCGCGATAGCGGCGCGAGCGAGCTCGTCCCCTCGGCCACGCGAATCCTTCGCCCGAATCAGCAGATCCCCTTGATTTCCTTGAAGGGCCGCGCGCACCGCCTCCGCCCCCAGGGCGATGTTTCGACCCCTCGATGCAGAGCTCAGAAGACCGAGGGCGCGCTGGGCGTATTGCGCCTCCATCATCCGAAGGACGCTTTCGGGCTCGACTACAGCGACCCCACGAAGCGCCTTGGCGAGACCTCCCCGAACCGTCGCCGCGCGGACACAGGCGCGCGTGGGATGCACCGAAACGCCGCGGCCACCGAGCTTTCGACCTAGGTCGACTGCTACGAATGGCGCGCTCGGGCCGACGACGAGCCGCACGAGGTCGGCCGGCGCGCTGCGTTGCCCACAGCCCACACACATGCGCGTCGAGGCGTTTGCGCGTTCCCGATGCACCAACATCCTACTCCGCCTTCGTCTCCTCGGGCGCCGAACCGGCCTCGGCCGTTCCCGCTTCGGCTGCCCCGGACTCCGCGCCTTCGGCTGCCGCCGCTTCGGCTGCCGCGGCTTCGGCAGCCGCCGCTTCGGCAGCCGCCGCTTCGGCAGCCGCTTGTGCCGCGGCCACCTCGATGCTCGCGCTACTCTTGGCTTCGACCGGTGGCCACTCGTTCGTGGCGAACTCCGCGACCGCCGCCTTCACAGCCTGTGCCTTGCTCGCGCCGAGCCCGGACTTGATCGCGAACTTGTCGGTATCGTCCTCCGCGGCAATCGCTGCCACCGACCCGTAACCGCTTTGCTCGAGCTGGTCGGCGGTCCGGGCGTTGACGTTGCGGACGAGGAGCAGCTTGTCTCTCTCGGTGGGCGCCTCGGTGCGATTGGCCATCTCGGCGATCGCTTCCTGTCGGAGCTCTTCCATCGCCCGCCCAGCATCCTCACGAAGCTGCGCGACGGCTTCTGCGGAGACTCCCGGGACCGACGCCAGCTCGCCCTCGCTCGCGTCGACGACCTCGTCGAGACTGCGAAAGCCCATCCGGTAGAGGGAACGCGAGACCTCTTCGTCTGCGCTCAGCCGCGAAAGCGCGGCCATCGCCTCTTCCTCGATCTGCTTGAAGCGGGACTCGCTCACGATGTCGAGACGCCACCCGGTGAGCTGCGATGCCAGTCTCACGTTCTGACCACGTCGGCCGATGGCGAGGGAGAGTTTCGGGTCGGGAACGACGAGCTCCATGTTCGAGTTCGTCTCGTCGATCACGACGCGCACGACCTCGGCCGGAGCGATGGCGTTGCAGACGAATCGGGCCGGGTCGCGGTCCCAAGGGACGATGTCGATCTTCTCGCCACGAAGCTCCTGAACGACCGCCTGAACGCGCGAGCCCTTCATGCCGACGCATGCACCCACCGGATCGACGTCGGAGTCTCGGCTACTGACGGCGATCTTCGAACGCGCCCCCGGCTCCCGGGCTGCGGCCACGATCCGGACGATCCCTTCGTAAATCTCGGGGACCTCCATCTCGAAGAGCTTGATCAGGAGGCCGACCTCGGTTCGTGACAGAATGATTTGCGGACCGCGCGCCTCGCGATCGATGTCCTTGAGAAAGGCGACGATGCGATCGCCCGGTCGGTAGCTCTCTCGCGGGGTCTGTTCACGAGGCGGCAGCACCGCTTCGACGCCCCGTCCGAGGTCGACGATGATGTTCGAGCCACGCTCGAAGCGTCGCACCACACCCGTGATGATCTCGCCCTGTCGGTTCTTGTACTCCGCATACACCCGCTCGCGCTCGGCATCACGGACGCGCTGAATGATGACCTGCTTCGCCGTCTGCGCGGCGATTCGGCCGAATCGGTTTCGACTCTGCTCGAGTGCCAAGAGATCGCCGAACTGCTTGTCCTGCTCGCGGGCCTTCTCGCGATCTTCGGGCAGGTAGAAGATCTGGAACCCCAGCTCCTCCCCTACCTCCGCTTCAAGACCGTACTCCTTCGCGTCTTCGACGGAGATCTGCTGCTCCATGTTCTCGACGTCTTCGACGACCGTCATGTACTGAAACAAATCGACGGCGCCCGTCTCTCCATTGAAGCGGGCTTCGAGCTCACGGTCTGGGCCGAACGTCTTCTTGGCCGCCGTGAGGATCGCCTGCTCCGTCGCCTCGACCAACACCTTGGCGTCGATGCCCTTCTCTTGGCTGACCTGTTCAATCACGTGCTGAAGCGAAAGCGCACCCTGCTGCTGCATGACCATTCACCTAGTTTGAGAATCGATAGACGAGGTTCGCCTGGGCGATGTCCTCGTGGGGAATCCGTACGACCTTGCCGTTTTCGTCCAATTCGACCCGCTCGTCGACCACCCCCCGAAGCATGCCGCGGAACCGGCGCTGCTTCTCGATGGGGGTGCGCGTCTTGAGCTTGACCTCTCGACCGGCGAACCGTTCGAAGTCCGACAGCTTGACCAGGGGCCGCTCCAGACCCGGCGAGCTCACCTCCAGACGGTAGGCGCCCGAGGGCATGAGGTCCTGGTGGACGTCGAGAGCGCTCGACGCGTCCCGGCTGACCGCCGTGCAATCCTCGAGCGAAACGCCGCTCCCGACCTCGAGCCCGGGGACCTCTCGGTCGATGATCACTCGAATCACGGCGCCGCCCGGCTCCCGGAGATAGCGCACGTCGACCAATTCGACGCCATGTGCGCGGCAAATGGGGTCGATCAGCTGCTCTAAGGAGCGTTCGAGCTGTTGGCTGGCCTGGGTCAAGTGGACGTAGGGGTCGCTGAACAAAAAATGGGCGGGCCGTGGCGGCCCACCCATCGAGGTAAACCAAATTTTCAGCTGGCGACCTACCACAGGCCCCTTCGGCTCGCAAGCAAAGCGACGCCAGCTGCTTTGCGGCGTTGACAGCGCGAAACCCCTCTTGGTATGCCCCGCCAGTACCCCCCGCCGACTCGGCGCGGAAGCAGGAGGAAAGCATGATGCGTTCGTTGAAGTTCGGGCACCGGGTTGCCCTCATGAGCATGGTTGCCCTTTTGGCCGCTTGCAGCACTACCCGCGAGACCGCGTGGGAGACGACCGAAGGTGCGGGCGCCATCGACGAGGCCTCGCGTGCCAAGGTGGCCGATCTCCTCAATCAAGCCAACGCCGCATGGGATCAGCGCGCGGACATGGCGCAGGCGAAGGCCGCAGTCGACGCCCTCAAGGCAGCGACCGACATCGATCCGACCAACGGCGAGGCGCTGAGCAATCTGTCCCACGCGATTTACTTCTACGCCGATTGCCACTTGCGCTTCGACGAGAGCAACCCCGACCTCTACAAGGACACGCACGAACAGGGCACCAAGGCGGCGGAGCGAGCCCTCGCGGCCCTCTCTCCTGACTTCGCTTCGAAGATGGCGGCCGGCTCGCGTATCGAAGACGCGCTCGACACGCTCGACGCAAGCGCCGTCCCGGCGCTCTACTGGCGTTCGTCGAACCTCGGTCGTTGGGCGACCCTCGAGAGCTTCGCCACCCTACTCTCGTACAAGGACGAGATCCGGGAGATCATGGAGTTCTGTCTCAACAACAACCCGACCTACTGGTACCAGGGACCCGACCGCTACTTCGGTGTCTTCTACGCCAAATCGCCCGGCTTCGCTGGCGGCGACATGAAGAAGTCGTCGAACCACTTCAACATCGCCATGGAGGCCCATCCCGACTACTGGGGCACCCGGATCCTCATGGCGGAGGAGTGGGCGATCAAGGAAGACAATCGAGCTCTGTTCGAGGAGCTGGTGGACTACGTGCTTCAGGGCGACCCCAACGTCGTTCCTTACATCAAGCCTGAGAACAGCTGCGAGCAGCGCAAAGCGCGGATTCTCAAGGACGACATCGACGAGTATTTCTAGGCTGAATAGCCACTACCGCGCTGCCGTCTGAAGGGGTAGCCCGAGGAGAATCCAATGCGTCATTCCGTACTGTTTACCGTGGCGATCGTCGCCCTTTCGTTCCTGCTCGCCGCTCCGCCTCCGGTATCGGCACAGGAATACGTCTTGGAGATGGGAACCGTCGTTCCCGCGGGTAGTCCCTGGGCGCTCCAACTCAAGCGCCTGAAGAAATACGTGGAAGAAGAGACGGGCGGCCGCGTGAAGGTGAAGCTTCGTCTCGGCGGCTCGAACGAACGGTCGCTGGCTCGCCGCGCGCAGATGGGTAGCAAGCAGGGCTTCGCCGGTTCGGTCGGCGGGCTCAGCTCCATCGTGCGTGAGGTGAACGTGCTCGAGGCGCCCTACGTCTTCGACACCGTCCAGGAGGCCGACAAGGCACTCGACGATCCCGAGGTGCTCAAGCAGGTTCGTGAGATCCTCGCGAAGCAGAAGCTCGTCTTCGGGCTCTGGGGCGAGAACGGCTTCCGCTCCTACTTCAGCCGTCGGCCCATTCGGACGCCGGCCGACATGAAGGGCATTCGATATCGTTCACAGGAAGCGGTGGCCCATGTCGAGGCCTACAAGGCCATTGGGGCGAGCCCGGTGACGATTGACGTCGCGAACACGATGACGAGTCTCCAGACCGGAGTCGTCGACGGCTTCGACAACACACCACTCTTCGCCATGGCGACGACCTGGTACCAGGGGCTCGACGATGGAGAGCGGAATCTCATCCTCTCGAAGCACTCCTATCAGCCAGGCATCGTCGTCTACTCGAAGAAGTGGTTCGACACGCTTCCGAAGGACATCCAGGAAGTCCTCCTGAACGTGCCCTACGACCTCACGACCTGGGGGCGCGACCAAGTGCGCAAGATGGAGCCGGTGCTCCTGAAGAACCTCGTCCGCTACGGCTACGACATCCACGAACCCACCAAAGAAGAGCTCCAGAAGTTCAAGGAAAAGGAAAAGGGCGTGCCCGAGGCCGTCGCCAAGCAGGTCGGCCCCGCCGGAGTGAAGCTACTGAAGGCGGTCAAGGCAGCCAAAGCGAAGTAGGGACAGGCAGCCCCTCTACAACCGCAAGCATTTCAACCGCTTGTGAACCCGATCGCGAATTCATCCAAGCCTGCGAGAGTTTCGTCTAGGAAGAATTCGCAGTTCGGTTCGCAAGGGTTTGGAATTGTTTGGGATGGAGAGGGGGTACGTGTCCCCTGTCAGCGCGGTGTTTCGCCGTGGATCCAGACCCAGGTCCCTGGGTTTTCTTCGGTCGCCGAACCGCCATGCCAAGTCTCTGGTAAGTCCGGGCCGGCCCAGTTGTAGAGCCACTTCGCATCCGTCGGGGCGAGGTTGATGCAGCCGTGGCTCCTCGGCCGGCCGAAGCGGTCGTGCCAGAAGGCGCTGTGAAACGCGTAGGCGCCTTTGAAGTACATCACGTAGGGAACGTCCTCGAGGGAGTATGGAGGCTCGCCGGGCTCATCGTTGTCCATCGTCGAGGTCAGATGCTTGCCTCGGATTTGGTAGAGGCCGGTGGGCGTGAGGTAGTCGAGCTCGGGGCTGGGTGTTCGCGTTCGGCCCGTACTCGCCAGCGTCACGTACCGGGGCGTTTTCCCCTCGTACGCAATCACGACCTGGTGGCTGAGGTCGATCTCGATCCACCGCTCGGCGGGTCCGACGCCCTCCGGCGGCGGGGTCGCGCCGATGACCAGTGCGTTCGACTCGGGCACCAGTCGTCCGTCCCGCGTCGCAAGGTACGGCTCCCCGCCGATTTGCCGACGCCCCCGCACCGGAAGCCAAGAGCGCCGCGGAAGCGTCTCTCGGCTGCGACGAAGCTTACCCCGGTCGTTTTGTCGGTAGACTGGCGTCTCGTCGCCGCGAGTGACCGCGACCGGCAGATTCCAGGACGCGCCGTCGAGTGCCTGGCCGCGGAACTCGCTCCACGGCTTGCTCCGTGTCACCCCATCGTCGAGAAAACCGTTGCCCTGGGTTCGCCAATAGGTGCGCCCATCGCGCTCGAAGCTCCGGTCGAGGCTTACGTAGAAGCCCGGTCGTAGGATTCGAATCACCAAAGGATGGTCGATGGTCAGCGGCTCGGGCGCAGCTCCGCCCGCACCGCCCTCGTCACTCGGTTCTGGATCCGGTGGCACTTCGTAGATCTCATCGGCTTTCGGTAGGCGCTTGTAGAGCGGCGCCTTCTGGCGAACCGTCACGTAATCGTACGGCATCACCGCATTGCGGTCGGGCTGCCGCGCCCTGAGCTCCGGTAGGCGCTCGCCCGAGAACACGATCACGTCGCGCTCGTTGCAGACGAAGCCACCGGTATCGAGCTCGTACCAGCCTGCCTCGCAGCCATCGCGGCCCAGCGGCTCGGTCGTCGTGGAATGAAGCAGCACCCCCGCTCGGAGATACCCGAGACGCGCACCATCCGGACTTGGTGCATCCCGAATCGGCGCGACGAAACGTTTCGCGAACACGCGTTGCGGCGGTCCGAGGTCTCGGGGCAGCTCGACCGGCAGCTCGCGGACACGACGCTTGAGCTTCTCGATCGGCTCCTCGAGACTGCACCCTGCGAGCGCAAGGACGCCCATCACGCCTACCAGCGCCGCACAAGCCCCCATCTTCGCTCGTCGTGTGCGCCCCACAGCTTCGGTCTGCTACGAACTGTCACTAGGATGCGGGCGGGTCAACAACTCGAATGGTTGTCGACGGGCTTCGGGCTCGCCGTGTCCCTCGGCCTGCACCTCGCGGCGTTCGCCTACATCGCCAGCACGACCGCCCAGTTTGATTTCCAATTCGAGCTCACGCTGCCCACCGAGGTCGAGTTCGGGGTCACCGAAGGGGTGGAGCTCGCGCTGGCGCCTGAGGACGGTTCTCCCGCTTCCGGAGATCCTCCGAGCGCCCGTGCGACGGCGAGCGGCGACCCGGCCCTCGTGGACGCGGGCGTTCCCGAACCCGAACCCGAACCCGCGCAGCAGCCCCAGGAAGAGGGTTCTGCACGCAATGAACCGGAGCGCCGCGACGAGCGGGTCGCTCCGGCTGCGACCGAAGGGCCGTCCCGGTTGCCCCCCGGCGCCCAACTCGCGCTCCGAATCGACATGCGTCGGGTCCGCGAGTCGCCGCTCGGTCCCGACGTGACCCAGTTCCTGAAAGCCGTTCCCGACTGGCAACTCATTCTCGAAGGCTCCGGAATCGACCCGGTCTCCGACCTCGATCGGCTTCTCGTGGCGACTCCGAATCTTCAGCGCTCGAAGCTGGTGCTCGCCGGCAAGCACCGTCGAGACGAAGGCTTCGCGCGCGCCAGCGTCGCGCGACTCGCGCGCTCACGCGGAAAGAGCGTTCGGTGGCAACGGAGCTACGGCGTTCCCACGGCGAGGTGGCTCAACCGAGACCGCACCGCCCGCACGATCGCATTGCTCGACGGACAGCATTTCAGCATCAGCCGTCGACAGGATCTGCAACGGGTGCTGGCACTTGCAAAAGCACGCGAGCTCAGGGACGCGAAACGCGAGGGTCTCGTCACTGCCAGAGGTCCCGAAGCCCTTCTCTCGATGGGGCCATCCGAGGCGCTCTCGCTCGAGGTCGAAGGAGTGCACCGTTTCGTCCTCGGGAACGTCGAGCACGTTCCCGTCCGACTCCGTGTTGCCGTGTCCGAGACCGGTCCAAATGAGGCGACGGTTCACGCGCTGGCTACGTACGCCTCCGTCGAGCAGGCGGAAGCGGCCGCCGCGTACTGGCAGCGCGTCGCGACGTTCTACTCGAAGCAGCTGATCCTCAGCCTGGCCGGCTTCGGAAAGACCATTCGTCGGATGGAGCTCGAACCGGACCAAGAGCGCGTGCGCGTCACCTTCAAGCTGAATGCCGACCAGATTCGCTTCATCCTGAGTTATGCGGAGGGACGCCTCCGAGGGTCCGGAGGGGCAACGCAACCGAGGCAGCCCCGTCAGACCTGGTAGCCGAGGGTGGCAGCCAGAACGAAAAAAAGGGCCCGAATGGGCCCTTTTCTTCACGATTCACGTTCAAATCGACTCAGAGGACGAGGTCCTTGAGCTTCTTCAGCGGCGTTGCGCGGATCTTCTTGGACGCTGGCTTCGGCGGAAGCATCATCTCTTCGCCGGTCGCCGGATTGCGTCCCATCCGAGCGGGCTTCGCCGGAATCTTACGCACCTTGAGCTTGATCATGTCCGGAATGACGAATTCCC
>CBDUCC010000157.1:0-8322 GCA_965365555.1 uncultured Myxococcales bacterium
CAATTGAGCAGACCGCGCGCCAGCAAGAGCGCGGCGGAGCCACCCGAGATCAAGACGATCGCGTTCTTGAGCCGCGGCCCGTCGACGTGAGGAATCAGCCGCCCGCTCATCCGCAGCCCGAGCCAGACCGCGGGAAGGAGCGCGGCGCCGATCGCAAGCTCGTCCAAGCTGACCTCACCGGCCGCCGATCGAACGGTCAAGGTGATCGTGAGGCCGATGGCGAACACCAGGCCGAGATTCGCCCGGACGGTGGGCCCCCGGTCGTTTCGGTAGAGGAGCGCGATGGGAGGTCCACCGATCGCGGAGACCATCGCCATCGTCCCCGACGCGACCCCGGCGCTGAGCTCTCGGGCCGGGGTCCGGGCAAACGTCCCCGTCATGACCACGAGGGCGACGCCGAGCATCACCATCAGCGACATCAACACATCGAGGGCGGGTGTCGTGAGCAGTTTCAAGAGGGCCACGCCGATGAAGGCGCCTGGGATTCTACCCGCGAGGATCCACAGAGTACTCTTCGCCTCGACGGCGTGACGTTCGCGCCAGACGATCGCAATCGTCAGCGGCCATACGACCAGTAGCTGGGGCACGGGCGCGAAGAGCGGGTCCAAGAGCAGCAGAAGCGGTACACTGAGCAATGCGAAGCCGAAGCCCACGGTGCTGTGCAACGCGGCCGCAACGAAGCTGATCGCGAATGCAAGCGCAAACTCGGGCGTCTGGATGTGTGCTAGGGCTTCCATCAGCGGTGCTAGGGTAGTCAGGCTCCGATCATGCGGCCAACCAAGACGAACAAGCGAAGCCCCATCTCACGACCCCTGGGCGGAGCGCTGCGACTCGCAACCGGAGCGCTCGACGCGGCTGTCCGCAATCTGGACAATGCCCGTCGGATCGCCAACTTCTTGCGCGGGCGCATGGAGCTCGATGTTCGACCGAGCGACGTGTTCCTCTCGAGCTACCCACGCTCGGGAACGACGCTGACGCAATGGATCCTGTACCTGTTGGCAAACGAAGAGCGTCCGGACCCGGACCACCTGACCCAGGTATCTCCTTGGTTCGAGCGATCGCTCGCCATCGGAGAGCTCAGCGCGGCCGACCTCGAGCGCCTTCCCTCGCCCCGGATCTTCAAGAGCCATCTCCCGAGAACATGGCTGCCGAACGGCGCCCGGTACATCTACGTAGAGCGGAACGTGCGGGACGTCGTCGTCTCCTACTTCCATTTCTACCGCGACTACCTCGGCTTCGAAGGCTCGCTGGACGAGTTCTACGGAAGGTTCATGAATGGACAGGTCCAATATGGCTCCTGGTTCGACCACGTCGCCGGTTGGCGAGAGCACTCCGGGGACCCGGACGTGCTGATCATCCGGTACGAGGACCTGATCTCGGACCGCAGAGCCTCGATTCGGCGTATCGCGGCTTTTCTCGGCTGGGAGCGGGACGAGCGCTGGATCGATCGCGTCGTCAACGAGAGCAGTTTCGAAGCGATGAAGCGACGCGAATCGGTGTTCGACCATGCGACGGCCCTGCTGCTCGAACGGGGTGTGAGCCCCGAATCGTTTCTACGGGCGGGGCGCGTGGGCGCCGGTGAGGCCGAGCTTCACGAAGATCAACTTCGGGAAATCAGGGAGCGTAGCTCGACGGCACGCCGGCTCGGGATTCACGAGCTCGCGGCGTTCTTGCAGTAGATTCGCCAGCCGAGGCGTCGACGACGAACTGCAAGAAGCTTTCGGGCGTGCCCGGATCTTGACCGGTGAGATGCTGATAGGCCCGGGTGAGCTTCGCGATTAGGCGTCGATAGCCTCTCATCGCCGGAGAGCTCTGGTCGGAGTAGAGCTTCCGTACCGCGTTCTCGCGTGTTCCGAGAAGCAGGCGATCCTGGGGTTCTCGACAGAGATACGGACAGGCCCGCGGGCGTTGCGGGTTCAGAGTTCGGCCACCGATCGTATAGACGAACGTGACGCGCTCGCCGAACCGGTTTCGGTAGAGACGATCGAAGTAGGTCTCGTCGTAGGTGCAGGCCGACAGAGCCCAGCCCACCTTCACGCCGGCGCCGCGCTCCCGCATGATCTCCGTCTGGACGAGTTGCTGGGCCACGTAGCCGTTCTCGATCTCGAGCGCGGCCTGCTTGCGCTCCACCTCGTTGGCAGGAGCGAGAGAGGAGGACCTTCGGACCTCCACCGGAAAGCCGAAGCGACCGATGAGCGCTTCGAGAGGAGCCTGCGCAAGCGAGGCGGCCCGATGCACGTCGAGCCGAGGTACGCCCGCGTTGCATGCATTGCTGTCCGCGACGAGGATGGTGCTCTTCGACAGTCCGAGCTCGCGGCGGACCATCTCTTGAGCGAACATCAGAACCAGCACGTCGACCGGGAGTCCGCAGCTGGCGTCCGTTGCAGCGACGCCGACGCCGAACCAAGTCGAGGTCGTCGACTCGAGCGCACTCGCTGAGATCACCGGCTCGTACTGCCGCCGTGAGAAAAGCTCCTGGCGGTTGGCAAGCGATGCGAGGCGTTCCCCCAAAATGTCCGTCCCTGTCTGACTACTCATTATGCGATCGCCGCATGGCTCGAAAAGCAGCCTAGCGGACATGGGGAAAGGTCGCAAAGTTGTGGTGAAGACCCGGTGGTTACTCGGAGCATTGGTTTTGGACAGGCCACTGCCGGAAGATTTCCTGGATCGCGGCGCGCACCTTCTCATCCACATCGGTGCCAGTGACGACGGACTGCGCCAAACCCGCGAAGACGGCCTTCGCTTCGTCCGTCGCGTCCTTCGGCAAGCCCACGGGTACGAAAAGGCTTCCCACGTCGTACTCGACATAGTTGGGGCACCAATATGCGCAGGGGTCCCAGTACCAGCCCCACCAGCCCCAATACCAACCGCCGCAGCATTCGTAGTAGTAGCCACCTTCGGTCGACCGTCCTAGGCCATTGGCGGCCCAGAGGTCGGGTTGATTGTCCTCGGAGGTGCTGTCGGGATCGATGAACTCGAGGCAGACCGGCTCCGCCTGCATGGCCTCGATGATCAGCTGATTGACTCGGTTGTTGAACGCCTCTTGCTCGTCAAACTCGGGCGCGTCCGGAGGCACCTCGACGAGGTCGGACGTGACGACGCTGAAGGTCGTGAACTGGCTGAAGTCGACCGTATCATCCGCGCGAACTTGAATCTCCGCGGTCTGAACGACGGTGTCATTGCAGCTCAGCGATACGAAGGACGCGATGAGGAGAGCGAGGAATGGAACGAGTCGAAGCATCAGGAAACCTCCAAGATCAAGGTCGTAGCACGGACCCCAAGCGCATCAATGCCGCGGTGGATCCGGAGCGGTACCATTGCCGTCGCCCTTCTCGGCGACCGGCGCAAAGCCGCTGGGGGAGCGGGGCGGCGGCGGCATGACGCTCTCGGGGGGAATCGTCGTGCGCAACATTCGAGTACCCCACGGTGCGCGGGCAATGATGAAGAGCGCGATGAGGAGAATCGAGAGAACGATGCCGGCCAGCCAACGATTGGGCTCGCGGCGTTGGAAGATCCCGCCTGCGCCGACTTCCGGCGTGGTACGCGGAGCGATCTCCAGGCCGTACCGATCGGCGATGTTGATCATCGACGTGAGGTGAATCCCCGGGACTCCCACCTCGAGGAAGGCCCCGAGCACCGAAGGCGGTATGTCTTCGATTCCTTTCGGAGCACGCAGGTTGATTCCCGGAGTGAACTTGCGTTTTCCGACCTTTGTGCCGACGGAAACCGTTCCGCCACCGACGTTGATGTACGCCTTGATCGGTCGATCCCCGGCGGCCTCGTAGTAGACTCGCATCCGCTCGCGAACCTGTGCTTCGTCGACGAGCGTGAGGCTGGGCGACGGTTGCTCGGTGTCCTCGACCAGTGCCTCCTCTTCTTCGATGGTGGCAAGGGAAGGAACCTGGTTTCGCTCGATCGCACGCTCGAGCATCCGGCGACCGCGGGTGCTGAGTCCGATGGCGTCGTCGCCGACACCGCCCAGCGAAGCCGCAGCGGATTTGAACGGAAACACGTCGTTCTTCCGGAGTACGGCTTCCATGTCGAGCCAGGTGAACGAGGGATCGTTGGCGCCCCATTGAGAGGCTGCAGTGCTCGAAACGATGAGCGGCTCGACGCCGAGCTCGTGAAGAGCCGCGTACACGGCAATGTTCACGGCAGGAAATGACCCCGACAAACCGACGGCAACGACATCGCCGTTCTTGATGCGAAGCTCCTTGAGCCATTCCACCACGATCGCGGCGAAGTTCGGGTTCACGGTCGTCTGCTTCGAAATCAGGCTTCCACTGCCGCTCGTAATCGGCGATAGGACCTCGCCGATCAGGCGTGAGCCGGCCGGGTCGGTCTTCGGACGAAGCTGAAGGCCCTTCTTCTCGGAAGCCTCGTAGATGACATCAAACGCCTCTTGGGCCTTGCGTGCCGCAAGCATCTTCTCCGCGTAATGGGGTTGCTGCTCCTCGGACGGAAAGACCTCGACGGCCACCAATCCCACCACCGCGATGGCTGCCACGATCGCCCGCTGGACCTGTGAGGCGCCCTCGGGTTTCCAGTACATCCCTCTCATATCGCTACATCCCCGATCAGAACGACCAACACCATTCGCACGATGATGGCGGCGGTCACGAGGCTGAGCGTCGTCTCGAGCACGCCTTGACGCTGATACCAAATGGCAATGAGACCAGGGATGATGAAGCCGATGATCGCGCCCTCGGTGAATGGTGTGGGGCCGCTATCGATCCAGAGTCTGAAGGAGAGGCCCACGAGATAGCCAATCAGGATGGTCAGGGCCGTTCGACGACGCCCGTAGACGATCGCGATCTGCGAGAGCCCTTTGAGGATTCCAAAAGTGAGCAAGGCGGCAAGCAGGGTCAGTCCCACGTCGATCGGCTTGTCCGCATAGAGCGCCATGTAGCCGGGCACGACCATTCCACCGGCAGCGAGTCCGAAGAGCTCTCCGTAGAGAAGGCTGGCTGCGAGGCCAAGCCCGATCGAGACAGTCAAGAGTTCAATCCCTGGCATGATCCGTTCCTCGGTTGGCGAAGTATTCGGCAAGCGCCAACCCTGGCCCTGCAATGTTTCCGAGCCCCATCACCAGCGCGGAGGTCTCGGCGAGGCCCAGAAGTATTTCGAAGATATCGGCCGGGTGAGTCCGGTCGATGAAGACGAGCCGTGTTGGATCGAGGCCACTCTTTACGGCGGCCCGTGCGAAGATGTACTGACCGGTGCCCAGCAGGACGACCTCGTCCGCCTGGGTCCAACTCGCGTAGGACTCACCAAGCTGCTCTGAGCGGTCGGCTCGATCCGAGCGACAGTTGAAGACCGCGATTCGACGGTCGATGTCACGATGGCGATTGAGCGCTTGTTCCCATATGTAGCGGGTCGAGAAGGGATCGTTGGCCGCGAAGCCGTTGACGAAGACGATTCGCCGGCCAAAGAACTCGACGTCGACCTCGGTCATGGCCCCCGGGTCTGGTTTCGCGCGCCACATGCCGCGAAGCGCGGTTTCATTGTCGACGCCGATCTCCTCACACACGGCAAGAGCAAGCTCGACGTTCTCTTGGTGCTCGAGGTATGAGAATCCCTCCATGTCAGCGGGCGACACCGAGCGCGTGATCTCCTCAGCGGCGCGGAACTGGGTTCCGCGATCCTCACAGACCTCTTCGAAGAAGGGTCGATGGATGCGCTCCGCCGTGAGGAACTTCCCGCCCACCGGCACGGTGCCAGCGAGCGCGCGCGCCACGTCGTCTTCCGTCGGCCCCATGACGTCGAGATGGTCCGGGCGCGCATTGGTGATCACGCCGTGCGTAGCCCGGACGAGCTTCGCCTCGGACAGCCACTGTAGGTGCGGCTGAAGTGCCATGCATTCGACGACCAGTGCCTCGGCGCGCTGTGCGGCAGCCATCGTGACCGACTGCTTCTGCTCGATCACGTTGGGTCCGCCGGGCCTGTACACCGGCACCTCGCGGCCATTGGGCAAGATGAAGCGCGGCACCGTCCCGGTGGTCTTCGCAACGCACCGGATTCCGGCCTCTCGCAGACCCGCGGCAATGAGCCGGGTGACGCTGGTCTTGCCCCGGGTTCCGTTCACGTGGACGCGAAGCGGAATGCGCCGGAGCCGGCGATGATGGACGAACAGCTCGAGCGCCCCCAAAGCGATGAGGACGCCACACGCAGTCACAAGAATGAGGATCTCGTTGGACAAAGGACCGGCCCCGACCGGGGGCTTCCCGGTTCGCGAGCCCCCTTTTACCAGTTGTGAACTTCACAGCAACCGAGGGCCCGAACGGAGCCGGAAGCTCCCCGAATGAGGCCTCGGAGGCGAATCGACGGCGTGGAGACCGAAGGCTGCACCCAAACACCCGGAATGAATAAGAATGTAATCAACTGTCGCGGGGTCTAGACAGGGACAGGCGCAGAAGGGCATACCGTTCTCAAGGGTCACAACCTTGTGAGCCGGGGACGGGCCGCGTCTGGGGGGATGGCGGCCCGTCCAAAACCGGCCATTCGTTGGACTCAGACCGCGCCGATGGCCTCGAGGTGCTGGCAGGTGCGCTCGATGCCCTCGTCGACCGTGACCGCCGGCTTGTAGCCGAGCTCCCGACGCGCCTTGTCGATGCTGAAATAGTGGTGCGTGCACATGTACCGGATCGCAAACCTCGTGAGGCCGTCCTCCGCGTTCAAGGTACCTCCGCGAAGCGTATCGATGCCCTCCTTGATCGCTGCAATCGGGTACACCAACGACTTCGGCACGGTGTACTTGATCGGGGGGAAGCCGAGACGAGCCGCCACCTTGCGCACGAAATCCCAGAAGGGCATCGGCTCGCCATTGGTGATGAAGTACGCGGACCCGGCGGCGACACTGTCGAGGCCATCCTTCGCGAGCGCCGCATCCGCGAGGACGACGGCGTCGACGAGGTTGGTGACGTAGGTGTAATCCGAGAGCCAGACGCCCCGACCAATCTGCGCGCGAAGTCGGCCTGCCTTCGCGTTCGCGAGCAGCGCGGGCAGGAACCGGCCGTCGCCGGGACCAAAGACCACGTGCGGCCGGAGGGCACAGGTCGCGACCCCTCCCTGCCCGTTGGAAGCGAGGACCAACTTCTCCGCTTCGATCTTGCTATCGGCGTAGGGCGCCTGTGAGATCGAGGCATAAGGGAGGCTCTCGTCTCCGTTCTCGATGTTCTTGCCCTCGTAAACGACGCTCCCGGAGCTGATGTATACGAAGCGCTGGACGCTCTGAGCCCGGGCTCCGGCGAGCATGTTCTCGGTGCCACCGAGGTTGACGGCCCAGACGACGTCTTGTTTGTTCTGCTTGGTATGAACGATGGACGCGTTGTGAATGATCGTGTCCACTCCCTTGCATGCTTCGATCACCGCATCGCGGTCCGTGATGTCGACACGCCGGTACTCGGCGCCGTCGACGCCGCACTCCGGAGCTACATCCACGATGACGACCTGGTCGCCACGGGCTTGGAGGCCTCGAGCGATCGCCATCCCCAGGAAGCCACAGCCTCCGGTCACGAGACTCACTGCCATGGTCTATTCCACCGTTCCGAAGATGATGTCGGGAAGTGGCGTGATCGAAGCGTAGTTGCCCGAACGCATGCTGTGATGATGTCGATCGTGGATGACAGCGAGCTTTCCGAGGGTCCTAAAAGGGAATACCGGAGCATCCACGCCGGCGTGATTGAGAATATTGAGCGAGGTGTAGAGGGTGAACAGAACACCGAGAGTGATCACATGGACGCCCCCGACGAGCGCGCACGTGCCGAAGAACAGGGCGAGTCCCATCACCGTCTCGACCGGGTGGAGCAACAAGGCATCGAAGTGGCGCGGATTCCGTGCGGCATGGTGCACCGAGTGAACGTCCCGAAGGATCTTCCACTCGTGGAAGAGGTAACGGTGCATGAAGTAGTAGGCGAAGTCGTAAACCAGCACCACGGTGACGCCCTCGAGCAGGTACTGCCAAAGAGGGATCGAGCGATCGTGGTAAATGTATCGACCGAGCCCAAACATGACCGAGAAGATCAGGACGATCGAGACTGCGCCATTGAGAATGATCCTCCAGCGAAGCTCTTCCTTGGTCTTCGACCGGTGAGCGTCGTCGCTGATCAGGTACTGCTGTCCGCGGGGCGAACGATATGCCCAGGTGAGCGCAGCCTGTGCCAGGCCCGCCGCCGCGTAGCTCACCAAGATGACTATCAAAGCCTTCATCTGAATCGACATCGGGTCACCTAATGAAGTGAGCGAAGCACCCACGTGCCCGCGATCATGAAAGAGAATACGGCCGCCGCTGCGAGCCTCGACCATGCCCTGCCATAGGAAGAC
>CBDUCC010000158.1:0-8319 GCA_965365555.1 uncultured Myxococcales bacterium
CGTCCTCAACGATCTCGGATCGCGCGACGTCAAGGAGGAGTTCCTGATGCCCGCGATTCGCGGCGAGAAGGTTGCGGCACTCGGGGTGAGCGAGCCCGGCGCAGGGTCGGACGTCGCAGGGCTTAGGACCACAGCGCGCAAGGTCGGCGACGACTACGTCATCAACGGTTCGAAGACGTACATCACGAACGGTACACGCGCGGACTTCGTCACGTTGATGGTGAAGACCGACTCGGAGGCAGGTCACAGCGGTATTTCGATCATCGTCTGCCCAACGAACGTCCCGGGCTTCAGCGTGTCGAAGAAGCTCGAGAAGGCCGGGAACTGGGCGAGTGATACGGCGGAGCTGTTCTTCGAAGACGTCAAGGTGCCGAAGCGCTACTTGGTTGGCCAAGAAGGCATGGGTTTCGTCTACCTGATGCAGAACTTTCAGTCGGAGCGACTCGTCGGCTGTGTCAGTGGCCTCGAAGGCTCGAAGCTAGCCCTGGATCGCTCGGTACAGTACGGACGCGAGCGCGTTGCTTTCGGCAAGCCCCTCATCAAGCGGGAGTATTGGCAGCAGAAGTTCGTCGACCTGTACACGAAGTACGAGGCGGCGAAGGCACTCACGTACAACGCATGTGCCGCCTACAACGAGGACAAGTACGTGAACGAGGGCATGCTGTCGATGGAGACGACCCGGATCGTCTCGATGGCGAAGGCCTACGTCGGTGATGTGACCGCCGAAATCATGGATCAGTGTCTCCAGTTCCACGGTGGTATGGGCTATTTAGAGGACCTCTGGGTCGCTCGCGCGTGGCGTGACGCCCGGCTGTTCCGAATCGGCGGCGGCGCGACCGAAGTCATGCGCTACGCCGTCGCGAAGATCATGGGATTCTGATTACTGGCGTTGCGGTCTCTGGTCCCGCATCCTCTGCCCGTGAGGTTGACTTGGATCGCCCTATTCGTGGTTGCGGCCTGCGGCAGTGAGAGCCCCGCCGCCGCCCCAGGTGGAAACGGTCCGATCGACATCTCGGGATCGGTCCCTCTTCCGACCGATCCAGGCACCGGGGGCGAAGGGGGCGCGGGCGGTGCAGGGGGCGTGGGTGGCTCTGCCGGCTTCCCAGGCGCCTGCAACAACGACGATGATCTCGACTCACTCCGGTTCGTCGCCGGTGGTCGTGACGTCGCCAGGAACTGCAGCATCTTCCAGTGCTCAGGACTCGTCGACGACGGACGTCGCTACCAGGCCTGCATCACGGAGTGCGTACGACGAAGCACCCCCGGGCTATCCGACGCCTGCGCAAGCTGCTACGGCGAAGCCGAACGGTGCAATGTCGATCGGCTCTGCGCTCCACGCTGCCGCGTCAACGCATGTGCCCTCGGCTGCACGGCATGTCTCGAGGACGAGGGCTGCTTGGAGGAGCTGGACGCGTGCACGGGTCCGATCGCGGATGAGTGCCCGCCGTAGCGGTTTCGTTCCACCTCGGCAGCGCCTGGCACGGCACCCTCTAGAGAGCGTCGAGGACCTTCTCCCAGGGATCGGTCGTGCTGATCACTTCGACGATCATCACCGCTTCGGCCGCAGCGAGATTGTCGTTCTTCGGGGTGCTGATGTCGAGCCAGCCCGCAATACGACGGGCAATGGCAAGGCGCGTGGCCCATTCGGCACGCGCCTTCGCGAGACTGCCCCAGTGGGTCCAGCGCATCGACCAGAGCTCGTCGGCGATCCAATCGCCGAAGACCCGGTTGGGCGAGACGGGGTCCACGATGCGAGCGCCGGCCCGTTCGAAGGAGTCCGCCCATGGACGCTCGGTCTCCGTGCGTTCGCGACGCTCGACGAGGAAGCCGATCGCATCCGCAAGCCAGCGGGACGCCACCGCAGCGCGGGATGGACCCCTGAACTCGAGCAACCCGTCGGCGACGGCGAGCCATGTAGTACCTTCCAATGTGGGGAACGGAGCTGCATCGAGCGCACGCGCAAGGTTCTCGCCCGAGATCAGCGCATCGAGCAGATGCGCTTCTCGTTCGACGTACTCGGCGAAGGAGACGGTTTCAGTCTCTGACCAGAGGACTTCGTCGAGCACGGCGTGCTCGGGCTTGAGCTCGCCATCCGCATCGAGAAGGCAGGGACGTGCCGCCTCCACGCTGACCGGTGGCAACGGTCCAACGGTGCGGCAGGTGCAGCGGTGCTGTGTGGAAATCCGACCTCCCTGAGGCGTCGCCGTGAGCGCATAGGGGAACTGGATACAGGGGCTCGGTTTCAACTCGGGTCCGAGCTGCGCGTGAAGCGCACAACCACCCTCGCTCCAGAACACACAGCGGCCGGTGTCGCTCCGCATCATCATCACGGCGGCGTCTTCGCCTTCGTGTCGCTCGAACGCGTCTTCGGAAATGACAGCGAGCATCTCGCAGTCGTCCTTCGTCAGCGCGCCGACGGCGTGGATGTCGCTACAGCACAGGCCGTCGCCGACGCAGTCGAAACGCGCTCCCGGCCGCACTAGGAGCGGTTCTCGCCTTGCAAGAACCGTCAAGGAGACTCCAAGCAGGGATCGGGCGAAAGGTAGAGGACCTCCATGTCCGGCTCGACGACCGCATCGGCATCCGGGTTGACCTGTTCTTCGCCGGTCTCCGGATCGCGATAGCCGATCACCAGGCAGCCCCTGGCCGTTCGCAGCTCGCGGCTCAGTCGTTCGAAGGTCATCGGGGTGTCGAAACCTTCGGGAAGGTGCCCGACATAGAGGTTCTGATGTCCTCCGAACACCATCCGGCTCGTCGCATCGGCGACCCCCGGATACACCACCGTGTGGGCGAGCAACGAGTACCCGACACGACGGGTTTCGATCACCTCGTCGCTGCCAGCGGTCCTTGCGTGCTGAACGTTCTCGGAGTCGAGAATCTCGGCGATGACGCGAATCGGCTTCCTACGCTTGGCTGCGGCCGGGCTCTTCTTCAACGCAGAGCGGATCGTGAACACCGTCAGAATCGTGGTGGCATCCGCCTGCTGAGGGACCACGCGACGCGACCCGGTGACGATCACCGTCGAGGCGTGTGTGATGCGAGCCTTGTCGAGCTCGCTCTCTTTGGTTGGATCGCCCTGAACCCACATGAACTCGGGCGGGAGAGAAGGAGGACGCTCGTAGGGCCCGAACAGCACGATTCGCTGTTCCTCCGGATTGATCTCGCCGCTCAGCACGTCGAGAAGCATTCCGCTTCCCATTTCGTATCCGCAAACGACGATGTGATTCACATAGCCACTCATCCGAAACTGCTCCTCTCGAATGCTCAACACAGCATTGAGCAGGCTATGTCCGACGATTCCCGCGAACAAGGCCAAGGTGAATAGGCCGCCAATCATCATGGCACCACCGATGAATCTCCCCACGGTGGTGACCGGCGTGATGTCGCCGAAGCCGACGGTCGTAATCGTGACCAGCGCCCACCAGAGGCCGTCGCCCATACTATTCATGTCCGGGTTCGAGCCACGCTCGACGAGATATAGACTGATACCGCCGAGGATGGTCTCGGTGCCAAGCACGGAAAACGCGAAGGTGAACAGCAATCGGTCTTCTTCGAATGCGTGCGTGAGGCCTTGAAAGGGATTGGCGTAGCGGAAGAGCTTCGCAGTCCGCAACAAGCGAAGCAGACGCAACACACGAAGACCGCGAAGCGCCGGCACCAATGCGAGCACCGTGAGAATGTCGACCAACATCATCGGCGTCAGGGCGAAACGCAGCCGAGAGAGGATTTCGGTTCTCAGGCGTCCGAGCGGAGGCTGATTGAAGACCGCAAGCTCAGGCGGGCGATAGGTGAGGATTCGCAGAGAGACCTCGATCGCGAACATCCAGAGCAGCATCCGGTCGAGTCGTCCGAGGATGACATCACCACGGGATCCGGGGTCGAAGAACGGTTCTGCGATCAGCAGCGCGATCGAAAGCAGAATCAGCGCCCAAACGATCGACTCGACCACTCGGTACGCATGTGTTCGCGGATCGTGGAAGGCAGCATGCAGGAAGTCGCGCGCGGACATGCGCGGGCGAGCATCATTCGATGCCGCCCGGGTGTCAACTGCCGGAGGGGTGCGTTGTGCGCCCTACTCGGCCGCTATCGGCGTCGTCTCGACCTCGTCGAGCTCGATGGCGTCCGCGAGGATCTCCGCGATGTCGCGCTGAGAGACCTCTTCTTCCTTCTCCTGAGCTTTCAACCCATCGGTGAGCATCGTCATACAGAAGGGGCAGCCGCTCGCAACGGTCGTCGCGCCCGTGTTGAGGAGCTGAAGCGTGCGCTTGTTGTTCACGCGCTCCTCGCCGTGCTCCTCCATCCACATCTGAGCACCACCTGCGCCACAGCAGAGGCCGCGCTTCTTGTTCCAGTACTCGACCTCGGTGAGCTCGAGCCCCTCGATCGACTCGAGAATCTGTCTCGGCGAGTCGTACACCTGGTTGTACCGTCCTAGGTAACAGCTGTCGTGATAGACGACCTTCTCTCTCACCGGCTTCGAGGGGATCAGCTTGCCGGCGACCAAGAGCCCGTTGAGGAAGTCCGAGTGGTGGACGACGTCATAATTGCCGCCGAAGTCAGCGTACTCATTGCCGATCGTGTTGAAGCAATGCGGGCATGCGGTGATGATCGTCTTCTTGGAAGCCTCGTACCCGTTGAGCGTCTCGATGTTCTGCTCGGCGAGCATCTGAAAGAGGTACTCGTTTCCGGCGCGCCGCGCCGGGTCGCCTGTACAGGTCTCCTCGGTACCTAGAATCGCGAAATCGACGCGGGCTTTCTTGAGGAGCTTGGAGACTGCGCGAGCGACCTTCTTGGCTCGGTCGTCATAGCTCGCGGCGCAGCCGACCCAGTAGAGCACCTCGGCGTCCGGCTTGTCGCTCAGTGTCGGAATGTCGAGTCCGTCGGCCCAATCCCCTCGGTCCATCGCCGAAAGGTTCCAAGGATTCCCGTTGGTCTCGATGCCGTTGAACGCTCCCTGGAGCTCGCCGGGGAACTCGTTCTTCATCATCACCTCTTCGCGACGCATCATGACGATCTTGTCCACGTACGAGATCATGACGGGACACTGCTCTTCGCAGGCGCGGCAGGATGTGCAGCTCCAGATCACGTCTGGATGGAGGATGTTGGGGACGAGGTCCACCACGGTCTCGCCGACGAAGTAAGCTCCCTCCGGCGCCTCGGGGAAGGTGTGGATCGACTCCTCAGCGTCGCTCGCCTTCGGCGGCTCGGCCGGTCCGTCACTCGGCTCGGCAACGAGTGCATCCTTGCCGAACATGTCCTTTTCGGTGGCGTACAGGTGATCCCGGATCGCCAACGTCAAATGCTTTGGCGAGAGCTTCTTCCCGGTGATGTAAGCGGGACAGTTGTCGCTACAGCGTCCGCACTCGGTGCAGGTGTAGAGATCCATGATGTGCTTGTACGTGAGGTCGCTGAGACGGTTGATTCCGAGGGACTCTTCGCGCTCCACCTTGCCTTCGAGATCCTCGACTTTGGGTAGGGCGTTCGGGCGCTGATCGTACGCGAACACATTGGGAATCACGGTCAGCACGTGGAAGTGCTTCGTATACGGGAGAATGTTCAGGAAGATGAGAACGAACGCTGCGTGCCACCAGAAGCCGGCGTGTTGAACGGCCTTGATCGTCGTCGTGCTCGCGCCGCCGAGAAGCTGAGCGACGATGCCCCCGAACGGCTCCCACCATCCCGCGTGGACCGCCTCGCCCGTGGTCGCGGAGTCGAGCGCCAAAGAGCCACCGACGTACAAGAAGTCGGCGAGCATCATCGTGATGATGATGAATAGGATGGCCACCGGCTCGGTGAAGACATATTGGCCAACTTTGTGACCGAGCGTCATGCGCGGCTTGTTCTTGACCTCTTTTGGATCGCCGCTGTCGTTACCCCGCTTCGCCCAGCGCAGATAGAGGAATGCGATCGAGCCCACGATGGCGGCGAACGCGGCAAGCTCCTTCGCGAAGGAGTAGAGCTTCCCGACGATGTGGTCGGTGCTCAGCAACCCCCAGAAATCGAAGCTCGGGTCGAAGCCTCGGCCCCAGAGCATCAGACTGTTTAGCAGCAGCACTTGGAAGGCGACGAAGATACCGACGTGTGCGAACCCTGCGAGGGTGTAGTTCGGCATCTTCTTCTGCCCGAAGGCGTAGATCAGCAACGTCTTGGTGCGGTCGACGATCTGATCGCCCGTCCAGGCAAAGCGGGGATCGGGAACACCGACGCCGACCTGTCGAAGGCGCCGGAACGCCGACCATGAGAAAAATCCGAGCGTGCTCACCAGCAGCAGCGTCATCCAAATCGGACCCATCGTTCACTCCATGTTTCGAGCGCGGAATCCATGCATCTGCAGCCTCGCGCTTCGGCATTGTGTAGGGGTGGCTCGGACCGAAGTCAAACGCCGTGCCTCGTCGATGCGGGCCTCATCCCAGGCGTTCGTCTATGATCCTCGGGTGCGCCTCTCCGGCCTGATTTCATTGCTGCTTCTCGCAGCCTGTGCATCGTCGATCCCGCGAACCGTACCCCGGGTGGTGGATGGCCGCGTCGAGGACGGGCCCGCGGTCTCACCGTACGCATACGAGTGGTTCATCGAGGGCGAGCGCCTAGCTGCACAGGGGCGCCATGGCGAGGCCGCCATGGCGTTCGAGGCGGCGACCCAGGCTCCCACCGGCGACGTGCTCCTCATCATGCGGCTGGCCGAGGAGTACGAAATGAGCGGGGCGTCGCGCAGGGCGGACCGCGTCATATCTCTCGCGCATCGCTACTACCCTGGCGCTCCGCGTGTGCCGCTGACCGAGGGCAGGATCTTGCTCGCGCGCGGTGAGCTGGACGGCGCCCTGGCCGCATTCGCAGAAGCGAGCCACCTCGCGCCGGGCTGGTCGGCGCCTTCGATCGCCAGTGCTGAGGCGTTGGCAGCGAGGGGACACGTCGAGCGTGCGGAGGCCTTGCTGCTTGCCTACCTGGAGGTGGCCGATGACGAGCAGCGCGAGGCGGCGCTTTCGGCGTTGCTTTCCCTCGCGAGGCGTCAGGGTCACGCCGAGACGCTCGCGCGCGCTCTGGAGTTCGATCCGCACCTGAGCACCACGAGACGTGCTTCGAGCGCCGCCGAGCTCGCACTGGCGGTGGATCAGCCTTCGCTCGCCGCGCGGATACTCGAGCCTCACCGCAACGACGCGCTGAGCGTGGAGCTCTGGTTGCGAGCGCTCTCGATGAGCGGTGAACGCGCGCGCGCGGCCCGATACCTGGCCTCGGGCGAGGCTGCGCGGTTCGTCTCCGTCGAGGAACGGGCAAAAGGCTTGGTCGAGCTCGGCGCGTCCGACAGCGCCCTCGAGCTGCTGGCGGCTGCGGAGCGGTCACCCCGAGTGGAGTACACGCGGGGCAGCGCGATGCTGTCGCAGGCGCATTACCTCGAGGCGGCGACTGTCCTCGCGCGTGTTCCGTTCGGGACGAGTCCCTTCGAAGGGTCGAGACTCGCCCTCGCCGAGTGCGCAGAATCCCGCGGACGGAGAGGTGCGGCCACCGAGGCGCTCAGCACGACACCATACGATTCGCTCGCCGTGCGCACGAAGCTCGCACATTTGCTGGTCGACGTCGGCGAGCTCCGAGCTGCGCTTCGGCTCTTCGATCCCAAGCAGACGGCTGACAGGGCGGTCCTCGCATCTGTGTTCGAGCGAGTGGGTCGATTCGACGAAGCGCACGCATACTATGCGACGGTGAAGGTCTCGACGGCGAGCGCCCCGAGGCTGCGCGCGCGAGTCGCTGCAGAACAACTCGCCTCCCGCGGACTGAGGAAGAGCGCGATCGCCATCCTCGAGCGATGGGCGTCGGTCGCTCCGGAGGACCTCTACTCTCGGGTGCGACTCGTCGAGCTGCTCCAGGCCGAGGAACGCCGAGACGAAGCCAGACGACGAGGCCGTGAAACGCTTCCTCTCATCGACGACCCGACTCTTCGCGCCCACCTGACCGACGTGATCGGAAGCCGGGCGCGGCTCGACTAGTATTCGCCGAAGAGATCCTGAATGCGAACGTCGAGTGCCGTGGCGATTTTGTAGAGCGAGCTGATCGAGGCACTGGATTCGGCGCGTTCGATCTGCGACAGGAGCGACACGCTGAGCCCGGTGCGGCGCGCCATCTGCTTGAGGGTGAGTCCACGGTCCTTCCGGAGGCCGCGAATCGTCTCGCCGATCACTCGGTGGAGATTCTCTTCGGGGGTGCGGAGGAGCCCCTTCTTCCGCATCACGCGATCGAGGACCTCGCGGAACTCGTCGGGGTTGAAGGGCTTCTTCAGGTAGTCGACCGCGTCCAACTTCATCGACTGCACGGCCGTCTCGAGCGAGG
>CBDUCC010000159.1:0-8307 GCA_965365555.1 uncultured Myxococcales bacterium
GAAGAGGCTGCGCCGCTTTCCGTCCCCCGGTTCGCTCGGGAAATCCTCCAGCGCCGCGTTGGCCGAGGGCGGTTGACTTCGCGACAACCCTGCCAATGCTAAGGCCGTGTTCATTCGGGGCCCAGGCGTATCCACTCTCGCGGTTTTGGTAGCGCTCGTCGCCTCCGCGTGGGCCAGCGGAAGCTCTGCTGAACCAGAGAACTGGCACGCCTATGGGTTCGGCGGCGGCGAGCTCAACCTTGCCCCCAAGCTGCCTCAACAGCCGACCGGCCACGGGTGGGCCGCCTTCGACAGTCGCGGTGTGGGGATCGTCGGAGGCGGCGACCTTCACCTCTTCTACAACACGACCAAGCTGCATGCCGGTATCGAACGCTTGAGCTTCGCCCAAGACAAGCTCGCCTTGTTCGCCTTCGTCGAAGGCGAGGCCGTGATTTCGCAGCTCCTCAATGACTACTTCGAGCGCGGGCGCCGCATCGACGAGTTCGGATTCAAGGCGAGCTACATCTTGGCCAGCGCGAAGCTGCAATGGTATCCGGGCCGGCATCAGACTCTCGAGGTGGTCGTCGCCGCGCGTCACTGGTGGTTTGCGAATCGCAACGTTACCTCGTCCAACTACGTCCTTCCGGACAACAGTTGGGTTTTCGAGCCGCGGGTCGGCTACAACTACTGGAACGTCGACGTTCCCGCTGCCGAATGGGAAGCACTCCGCATGTTTCCCCGAATCGAGGGTATCGCCCTACAGATCACTGGCGGTCTCGATCTGCGGTCGAGCTCGAAGCCCTGGGGCCTTGGCGACGGCCGAAACGATCCAGGAAAGGTCATCTACAGCGTCGATCAATCGCTCCGTGCAGGCTGGCGGCTCGGCTCGATCGTGCGCCTGCAGCTCGATCAATGGGGCCGCTACGGGTGGAGGCAGGATGACATCACCCGCAGTCGCATCGGCGGCGTGAGCCCGTACGTGATTCCGGTGCCCGGTCTTCCCTGGCCCGCTCTCATCTCGGAGCGCCTCTTCACGGGACAACTGGGCCTTCATCTGAGGGCGAAGCCGACGTCGCCACACGAGTTCGGTCTGCTGGTCGGTGGCGGAGCCTTCAACGATGTGAAGCGCGTCGGCGCGCTCGGGACGTACGGCGGCACGGGCGGTTTGGCCCTCTTCGGCGACCTGCGCTTCGGACCCACGGGTCGCTATCAACTCGACCTCCGCGTGAGTTGGGGCTTTCCAACGAGTTGGCTGCCCGATCCGCCTTTCCTGTCGGGTTTGCTGGCCTTCGGGATTCGGATCTTCTGAATGGTCCTCGACCGTGCGAAAGATTCGCAATTGGGGTTTCAACCAGTTGAAACTACATGGGTTTTAGAGGCCGATCCTGTCCCCGTCTATTTCAACAGACCCCTCAAGTATGCTGGATGGAAGAGCTTCGAGATCGTCGACCCTTGGACCAACACGGAGAAGGCGACCACTGCAAAGGTCATCTCGCCGATCACCGGTCGGTCGGGGCCTTGTGGCAGTGAGAGCGCGAGCGCGAGAGCGAGGCCGCCCCGCAACCCTCCCCAAGTGAGGAGCTTGGTCAAACCGTTACGGTCGCCGTCGAGTATGCGGGTGGCCGTCAACCCGACCATCGGCACGTAGACGCTGGTCGCGCGCGCGATCAAGCAGACGAGGATGGCGGCCGGCCCGATCTTGAGTAGCGGCGCAGAGTCTACGTTGCGGACGAGGACGATCAGCAAACCCATCATTACGAACAGTAGCGAGTTCAAAAGATCGTCGATCCCGTTCCAAAAAATTGAGAGAGGCGCGCGAACGTCGTTCGACAGACGAGGCACTGTTGCGTTTCCTGTGATCAGGCCGGCGACGACCATGGCGATGGGGCCAGAAACATCGATTTGAAGCGCCACGCTGTAACCGAGCGCCACGTTGCCCAGTGTCGCCAACAGATGAATCGCGAAGTCGTTGGTTCGAAGCAGCAGGATGTGAATGACCAGGCCGACAGCAATCCCGAGCGAAACACCCCCGAAGACTTCGCGCACGAAGAGCGCGAGCGGCGAGCCTTCAGAGCCCGTACCTTGTGCATACGCCAAGAACACCGTGAACAAGACCACTCCGACGCCATCGTTGAATAGAGACTCCCCGTTGATGATGGCTTCGAGCCGCTTCGGAAGGCCAGCGGCTTTGAGAATCGCAAGCGCCGCGATGGGGTCGGTTGGTGAGATCAGCGCACCAAAGACGAGCGACTGCCAGAGTGACAGCGTCACGCCCATCCATCCGAGGACGACATGAATGAGCGTTCCGGTCACGAAACAAGCGATGATCGTGGACCCCAGAGCCAGCGTCAGGATCGTCCATCGGTCTCTCTCGAGCGATGCGAACTCGACACCCGTGCTTCCCGCATAGAGCATGAAGCAGAGCACCCCGTTCAGCAGGATCTCGCTGAGGTCCAGCTCGCCGACCAGATCTCCTACCCATCCGAGGTCATCGGCGATCCCGGCTGCCTGGATCCCCGCGAGACCAAGCGTCATGCCGAGCGCGAGGAGCATCAGCCCGATGCTTGGCTGCAAACGAAGGTAGCGCTCGTTCACCATTCCGAGGAGCGCGGTCAAGACGAGGAGAATCGAGAGGGCGAGGAGCAGCGACATGGGGGTGACGGATACCTCAGCGGTTCTCGGGTACCTAGAGGATACATCGAGATGATTCGCGCGCTGATCCCAACGATTCCCCGACTCGCGTGGAACCTATCGTTCGTGTAGGCTGGCGCGGTTGAGATGGCGACGACCGAGCCCACCCGCACCAGATCAGCCGACACGCGCGGGAACGCAGTTGGCTTGTCGGTAACCGCCAAGGAAGCCATCAAGACCGCGCTAGCGATGACGCTGGCCTACGGGATCGCGCTCTCTCAGGGTTGGGACAAGCCGATGTGGGCGGGTTTCGCGGTGGCGTTTGTCAGCCTCGGAACGATAGGGCAGTCCGTCGACAAGGCCGTGCTTCGCATGCTGGGCAGCTTCTCGGCCGCCGCGGTCTCGTTCGTGCTGCTCGGTTGCTTTCCGCAGGACCGCTGGCTCTTCTGCTTGGCTCTTTCTTCGTGGGTCGGCTACTGCGCATACCGAATCGGCGGCTCCCGATACCCCTACTTCTGGCAGGTCAGCGCGTTTGTCGCGGTCATCGTGAGTCTCGAAGCGGGCTTCAGTGCGAGCAATGCCTTTCACGTGGCGGTGCTGAGGATTCAGGAAACCGGCCTCGGCGTGCTGATCTACACGCTCGTCTCACTTCTGCTTTGGCCCGCAAACGCCGGCCCGAAAATGCTCGCAACCGCACGCGAGCTCTTGGGAACGCAACGCCAGCTCTTCGAAGCTTGTATCGATCTAATCCGGGTGGGCGACGTTCGGGCGGCGCAAGCGCTCCGAGCGAAAGCGAACCGGCAACAGCGAGTGCTGCAACAGCTTCTCGACGCAGCAACGACCGACAGCCTCGAGGTGCACGAGCGTCAGGCCGAATGGCGGATGTACCAGCAGCAGAGCGCTGCGCTCACCGAGGCGATGGAGCGGTGTTGCGATGCCCTGTTCGGCCACGCTGAGCCCAACGCGGACCATCTCTTGCCTTCACTTCGGGCCTTTCAACGCGAGATCGCGAGCCGACTGACCGCGATTGCCGACATGCTTGGAGCTGAGCCCTCGGCGCATGCCCCGGCTGAAATCTCTCTACACCTGGCGAACGAGAAAGACCCGGACGTCACCCACTTCCAAAGGGCGGTTCTCACCGCGGCGAATGCTCAGCTCCTGGAGATCGAACGCATCACGCGCGGCCTCTACGCAACCGCCCACGGCATCGTTGGCGGGGCAGAACCAAGGGCGGGCTACGAGCCGCCGAAAGCGTCTCCCGGCTTCGCTTACGACCCCGACCGCTTTTTGGCCGTGACTCGGGTCATGCTGATCCAATGGCTATCGTACCTGGTGTTGATCTACGTACCCGCCATCCCCGGCGGTGTCGGCGTCGCCATCCTTGCCGGCTCGATGGGAATCGCCGCCGCCAACGCGCCTCAGCTATCGATGTTCAAGCTGATCGCGCCTGGGTTGGTGAGCACCGCTTTTGCGGGTGCGATCTACCTACTGGTGATGCCCCATCTTACGACCTTCGTGGGCCTCGGGGCGGTCATCTTCGCCGCCACGTGGGCGATTTGTTTCCTGTTCGCCGCCCCTCAACAGGCCCTCGGCCGCGCCCTTGGGTTGGCGATGTTTGCTGCAGTGACCTCGATCTCGAACGAGCAGAGCTATTCGTTCGTCAGCGTCGCCACCACCGCGCTGATGCTACCAATCGGGTTCTCGATCGTCGCGGCGGCTTCGTACGTGCCGTTGTACCTCCGGCCCGACAGGATGACCCTCCGCCTTCTCGCGCAATTCTTTCGGAGCTGTGCGTATACTGCGCGAGCCGTTCTATCCAAGGAGCCAACGCAGGCTGCGGAGGACGGCGGATGGCAGCAGGCGTTTCATGTACGGGAGCTCGCGACGATTCCAGCGAAGATCGAGGCATGGAAACCCTGGGTCGTTGCCCAGGCGCTTCCCGGGACGTCTCCGGATCAGATTCAGGCGCTGGCAGACAGCAGCGCGTTTTTGAGCCGGGCGGTGAGCACTCTCGTCGAGCGTGCCGCGCAACCTGGGTCTCCGCACACCCCGACCCCACTCGGCGAGGAAATTCGGGCTTGGCACTTCCTTCTCACGCAGGCACTTGCGAAGCTCGCTGACGATCCGACCGCTGGCCGCGAGGACGTGGCCCGTGAACGCCTGGCCGAGACCAGGGCGCAAATCGAGGCAAGGGCGCGAGAGACTCTCGACGCCGGCCAAAACGATGCCGACTCCCTGGGAAAGCACGAAAGCCTCTACCTTCTGCTCGCGGCCTATCGAAGCGTCTCCGAGGCGTTGGTGGACTACATTCAACAGGCTTCCGCTATCGACTGGACCCCGTGGCGCGAGGAGAGGTTCACATGATAGAACCGGAGCGAAGTCCATGAGCTTTGTTCCCCACGAGCTGGCCTTGGGCGGCGTGTACCTTCCCCCAATGCTTCTTGCAGCCGTCGTTGGCGTCCTCCTCGCCTTCGTGGCCGCGAGAGCGCTGAATTGGTACCGGCTTTCTAGGCACTTCTTCTATCCGCCCCTGGTGTTCGTTGCGCTGGCCGTGACGTTGGCCGTCATCATCGGGACTTTCGTAGTACCAGCATGAACATCCAGACGAGAAGATATCTGGCCACCGGCGCCATCGTACTGATCGCGGTTTCGGTCGTGCTCCTGAAGTACTGGGAGTACGCCTCGAACCCGTGGACACGAGACGGTCAGGTCCGGGCGAATGTGGTTCAGATTGCGCCCCGAGTGTCGGGCCCGATCGTCAAGCTCCCGATCCGCGACAATCAGTTTGTCGAGACCGGGAACCTGCTCTTCCAAATCGATCCACGTACTTTCGAAACCGCGCTCGCGCAGGCGCGCGCAGAGCTAGACCAGACACTCAACAGCTATCAGGCCGAAAGCCAACAAGTCGTCGCTGCGGAGGCCGCCGTCGATGCCTCTCGATATGCGGTCCGCCAAGCGGCCGCGTCGATCAAGAGCGTCGAGTCGGACCTCGCTATGAACCGAGCCGAGCTTCAGCGCCAAAAGGAGATGCTCCCAAGAAGAGCGACCTCGCAGAAGGCCTATCAGCAGGCGCAGGCTGCGTTCTCTGTGTCGGAGCAGCAGCGCGCGACGGCGGTGGCGGGCCTGCGACAGGCAGAAGCCAATCTTGCCCAAGCGGAGGCCAATCTTGCCGAGGCCCGCGCCAATCTCGGGGCGCTCGGCGATGAGAACCCACAAGTTCGCGCGGCTCGAGCCGCCGTACGCCAAGCCGAGCTCAATCTCGAGTTCAGCAGCGTTCGAGCTCCGGTGGATGGTTACGTGACCAACGTACTGCTGCGGGTGGGCAGTCAGATGGTCGCGAACCAACCCCAACTTGCGCTGGTCGACGTCAACAGCTTCTGGATCGACGGCTTCTTTCGAGAGAACCACCTCGAAGGCATCGAGCCGGGCGATCAGGCCGTGGTCACGCTGATGAGCTACCCGGACAAGCCGCTCGAGGGTCGCGTGGAAAGCATCAACTGGGGGATAGCGCAGCAAGACGGAAGCACGGGCTTTCAGCTCTTGCCGTCGATTTCGCCGACCTTTCAGTGGATCCGTCTTGCACAGCGGGTACCGGTACGTGTGCGCATCACGGAGGTTCCCGAGGGTGTCGTGCTCCGGGTAGGAACGACCTGCTCGGTGCTCGTGAAGACCGGGACGGCGACGGAGAAGGCTTCCAACGACGTCACGCCGGCGCCGGAGGCGCTTCAATGAACCGCCGACTCTGGCTCCGGAGGATCGCTTCGACGGTGCTCCAAGGCTTGTTTGTGCTCGCCATCTCGAGCGGTCCCGTCTCGGCGGCGGCGCAGGATACTCGCTGCGAGCTCAGCTGGGTCGAAGCCATCGAGCAGGCTCTCGATGCCAACCAGGCGCTGATTGCCGCCAGGCGGACCTTGGAGGCGCAGCACAAGCAGATCGCCATCGCGCGCTCGAGCATGCTTCCCGCGATTGGTGCCAACTCGCAGGCGCAAATCAGCGAGGGGCCGACGTTCAGCTCGACCGCGGGCGTCATTCCCGAGCGAACGATCAACGCTACGGGCGCGCTTGCCTGGACGCTCTACGATCAGGCAGACATCGATTCACTCGGTTCTCAGAAACACATCTACGACAGCCAGCAGCAGGATTTCGAGGTCGCGCGGATCAACACGACTGCGTCGGCAGGGCAGAGCTATCTCAACGCGCTGCTTC
This sequence comes from uncultured Myxococcales bacterium, assembly GCA_965365555.1. GTDB lineage: Bacteria > Myxococcota_A > Polyangia > Polyangiales > Houyiibacteriaceae > SG8-38. Next base: position 6,817 of record CBDUCC010000159.1, read on the forward strand.
AACGATCCTTGCTTCTCGTTCAGGAGCTCAATCTACAGCTCACGGAACAGAGCCTTGAAGTCACTCGGGCGCAGGAAAATGCCGGTGCGGTACCCTACCGTGAGGTGCTTCGCTGGAAGAGTCAGCGCTTCGCCGATCGGCAGAGCGTCGCCACCCAGCAAGGAAGCCTTCTCGGCAGCCGCTTCGCGCTCAACCAAATTCGTAATCGCCCCGCCGAGGAAGTCTGCGGGTTGCAGGAGGTGACCGTGGACGAGCACGGCTTCTTCTTTGCGAGTGACGCAATCACCGAGGCCATCTTGGACGCGTCGAAAGCTGCAATCGCTCGCGACTACTTGGTCGCGCTCGGGCTCTCACGATCCCCGACCCTTCGTAGCCTCGATGCGCAGATCCGTGCAGAGTGGAGGCAGATGAAATCCACGCGGCGTTGGATGATTCCGAGCCTCACCGGTGGAACGGGCGCGTCGGCCTTCTTGCTCACGGGGGGAGACGGATCCGATCAACAGCCGGCTGGCAACATCTTCTGGAGGTTGGGCCTTAAGCTCGATTGGACGGTCATTGATGGCGGCTATTACATCGCGACGATGAATCAGGCAAAGGCTCAGTTCGGAAGCCTTCGCTGGCAACGTGAGAATCAAGCCTCCGCGCTCGAGCAGGATATCCGGAGCACGGCGGCGGTCGCGATGCAATCGTTTGCGGTGATCGAGCTGGCTGAACAGCAGCTCGGTGCAGCGCGAGAGAATTACACGCTCGTGAACGAGGCTTACCTCGACGGCGCGACCAGTTTCCTCGACGTCGTCGATGCGCAGCAGCTCTTCGTGTCGGCGAGCATTGCGGCACGGCAGGCGCTCTATCAGTTTCTCTCCGATCTGCTGGGGCTCGAGCAGTCGATCGCCTACTATCCGTTCTTCGAAACCGATGCCGACGCGCGAGTTCGCGAGTTGGAAGCCAAGCTGGAAGGCCGTTGAGCGTCGATGTTGCAACAGATCGCACTAGGCTCAGCGCTGATTTTCGCTACGGCGATGGCACATGGCGCAGCCACCGTCGTGGCCATGTTCGTGCTCCTTCGGGTACACCGCATCAACCGTACCCACGCTGGGCGCGGCTTGGTCGTCTCGGCTCTGATCCTGATCATGGCATTCGTGTCCGTCCTCGACGCCATACTCTGGGCGTATGCGTACATGGAGATCGGGGCCATTCCCGACTTCGAATCCGCCCTCTACTACTCGCTGGTCACCTTCACGACGCTTGGTTACGGCGATATCACGCTGGGCCCCGACTGGCGGCTGCTCGGTGGCTTGGAAGCCGCGAACGGGATCATCATGTTCGGATGGAGTACGGCGATCATCGTCGCCTTCGTGCAGCGGATCGTGCCCCAGGGTCCCGCGCAGCACCGCTCCGAGCGAAGGCGACCCTCGCCCGAGTCCGACTGAAGAGGAGCCCCGGCATCATTACGCTCGGGTCGAGGGGGACTTGCATGGGGGACGACGAGGG
>CBDUCC010000160.1:0-8238 GCA_965365555.1 uncultured Myxococcales bacterium
GAGGAGACGACCGACGTCTGCCAGAGCTGGGCCCTCGGAAACGAAGAACCGCTCTACGTGCGCAAGATCCGCCAGGCGAACGACGGCGGCTGGCACCACTCCAACTGGTTCTTCGTGCCGGATACGGCGTATCCGCCAAACACGGAGCTCGAGGGGCCGGACGCGACGCAGGAGGGGACCTGGAAATGCAGCGACCGCAGCTTCCGCGAGTACCTGGCCGCAGCGGCGGGTGGGGTCTTCTTCGCCCAGTCGACGCAAACCCTCTCCGAGCTGCAAGAGTTTCCCGACGGATCCGCCCTCGTGATCCCGCCGAATAGCGTCATCATCGGCAGCACCCACCTTCTGAACGTCTCGGCACAGCCGCTGTCGACCTCGATGCGTTTCGAAATCGAGCTCGCCGACGAAGAGGATGTCGAGGTTCGCCTTTCGCCCTTCAGCTTCGCCATCAGCGACCTCAACATCCCGCCCGCGGTCGATGGCGTTCCGACCGAGTCCCGCACCTCGATGATGTGTGACCTTCGCGAGCAGTTCGAGATCGTGAAAGGCAGCGACGTCGTGGACTACAAGATCTACTACGTCCTCGGGCACTACCACCAGTGGGGCAACTACTTCAATTTGAGCTTCCAGAACGAGGACGGCAGCCTCACGAAGATCTTCGAGATCACCAACTCGATCGGCGAGCCAATCGGTTCGATTATCGATCCACCCATCAGCAACAACGGCGCCACCAAGCTACGGTCCGAGTGCGGTTTCTTGAACAATACCGATCGAACTCTCCGACGCGGCCTCCAGGAAGGGGAGATGTGTGACTTCCTCGCTTACCACGACGCCAACATCAAGGTAGGTGCCAGCGGCGTCGACAACGTCGACATGGGCGTGGACGAGATGGGTCGGCGGGTGTTCGAGACCAGCTGCGGCGGACTGACCGGCTTCCCCGGAAACGACTGAGCGCTAAACGTTGAAGCGGAAGTGCATGATGTCGCCATCCCGGACGACGTAGTCTTTGCCTTCGATGGCGAGCTTGCCGGCGGACTTCACCGCTTGTTCCGAGCCGAGGTCGAATAGGTCGTCACACTTCATGACTTCGGCGCGAATGAATCCGCGCTCGAAGTCGCTGTGGATCTTGCCGGCTGCCTGGGGCGCCTTGGTGCCGCGCTCGATCGTCCAGGCGTGAACCTCCGGCTCACCGGCCGTGAAGTACGTGATCAGCTCAAGGGTCTCGTAGCCGGTCCGAATGACCTTGTGGAGCCCCGGCTCGTCGAGCCCGAGCGATTCGATGAACTCGGCCCGCTCCTCCTCGGGAAGCTGCATGATCTCGGACTCGATCGCGGCGCTGATGATCACCACAGGCACGCCTCGCTCCTTGCCGAGCGCCTGCACCTCGGCGACCAGGGGGTCGCTCTCGACCGACGTCAGTTGGTCGTCCTTCACGTTCACGACGAAGAACGAGGGCTTGTTGGTGAGCAGGAACATGTCCCGGAGGATCTGCTCCTCGTCCTCGTCGTTCGCGCGGACCGCGGTGGCCGGCTTGCCCTGATCGAGCGCCTCGGCGAGGCGCGTACAGACTGCGACGGCCTTCTTCTCGAAAGGGTCCTGGCCTTTTGCAGCCCGCTCCGCTTTGTCGAGTCGTTTCTGAACCGTTTCCAGGTCCTTCAAGATCAGCTCGGTCTCGATGGTCTCGATGTCCGCGAGTGGGTCGACCCGGTTGTCGACATGCAGGATGTTCTCGTCCTCGAAGCAGCGTACGACGTGTGCGATCGCGTCGGCGTCACGGATGTTGCTGAGGAAGGCATTGCCCTTGCCTTCGCCCTTGGAGGCTCCGCGGACCAGGCCCGCGATATCCACGAACTCGACGGTCGCGGGGACTACCTTCTTCGGCTGGTGGAGCTTCACCAATCGCTCGAAACGAGCGTCCGGCACTGGAACGATTCCGACGTTCGGATCGATGGTGCAGAATGCATAGTTCGCAGCCTCCGCTTGCTTGTCGGAGAGCGCGTTGAAAAGGGTCGATTTGCCGACGTTCGGCAAGCCGACGATGCCAACGGACAACGCCATGCCGCGTCCTTAGCGCGTGGGGGCGAGGCAAGCCACTCAGAGCAGTGCTGCGCGGGCGGCCATGAACAGCCCGGCCGCAAGCAGCGCGGTAAACGGGACCGTGATGAACCAGCTCGCGAAGATCCCACGGAGTACCCGAGTATTGATGGCGCCAATACTCCGGCCAAACCCGACGCCGATTACCGCCCCGACCAGCGTATGCGTGGTGCTGACTGGGAGCCCCATCTTGCTGGCGACCACGATGGTCGTCGCTGCAGCGAACTCCGCAGAGAAACCGCGCGACGGGGTCAGCTCGGTGATCTTCTGTCCGATCGTCGCCATGATCTTGTATCCGTAAGTCGCCAATCCGACCACGATTCCGACGCCGCCGATCAATAGGACACGGTAGGGAACCTGCACGGTCTCCGTGACGCCCTCCTTGATGGCTCCAAAGACCGCCGCCAACGGGCCAACGGCGTTCGCGACGTCGTTGCTGCCATGCGCGAACGCGACGAAACAAGCCGTCATGACTTGGAGCACCATGAAAACCTTCTCGGTGCGTCCGAGCCCAGAGTCCTTGGAATCGACGCTTCGTCTCGCGAATCTCCCGAAGATCGGAATCGAAGCTAGGCTCGACGCGAGTCCGAGCGCCACCGCGATTGCGATCGCCGGTCCCAGCGAAAGGTCGAGGCGCAGTGGTTTGAGACCCTTGAACATCGCGCTCAACGCCAAGATCGCAATGATCGGGAAGACGAAGATCGGGCCCCAGCGCGTGATCGCGGCAACGGGATCGGCGACATTCAGAATAGTTCGCTGGATGAAGATGAATAGTCCGTATCCGAGCAGTCCGCCCATCACCGGCGAAACGACCCAGCTCGCGGCGATGCTCCCCACCGTACCCCAATCGACCGCGTCGAGGCCGCCTGCGGTGACGCCAAAACCAACGACGGCTCCGACGATGCTATGGGTGGTGGAGACCGGCCAGCCGGCGTAGGTAGCCAGGTTGAGCCAAAGCGCAGCGGCGAGGAGGCAACAGGTCATTCCGATCGCCATCACCATCGGGTCGCTCCCCAGGGTTTCGACGTCGACGATCCCCTTGCGAATCGTGTTGGTCACCGAGCCCCCGACGAGCATCGCGCCACCGAACTCGAAGATCGCAGCGACGATGATCGCCCCGCGAAGCGTCAGTGCCCCCGAACCGACCGACGTGCCCATCGCGTTGGCAACATCGTTGGCTCCGATGGTCCAGGCCATGTAGAGCCCGCCCAGCGAGGCGACGGTCAGAATGAGGGTGGTGAGGTCCATTCAGGAAGCAGCGACGAATAGGCGGAACTGGTCGCCGATGTTCTCGGCATGGTTTGCGATCGAACCGATCTTGTTGAGCACCTTGGTCCACATGAAGATCGAGACCGGAGAAATCTGGTCCTCCGCCCGAAACAGCGCTTTGGCGCATCGGTCTTGGAGCTTGTCGGCTTCGTGCTCGAGTCGTCCGATCTCGTCGGCCTTCGCCATCGCGATCTCCGCCGCTTTGCCAGCAAACCCGGCGCCCATCAGCTCGTCCATCATGTCCACCAGCTCTGCCCCGGCAGCCACGACGTTCATCACGGCCTCGACGAGCTCCCGGAGTAGGGGCTCGAGCTCTTCGGGGGCTTCGTAGTCGCGGAGGGTAAGCAGGACGCCGACGTCCTCGGCGCAGTTGGCTACGGCGTCGACCTCTCGAATCAGACGAAGGAAATCTCTACGGTCGACCGGCAGAAACAGGCGGACCGGCATCCGTGTCCGGAGCTCGTTCTTCACCGTGTCGGCGCTGCCCTCGAGGACGCTCACCTCGCGAGCGACGCGCTCGAGACCCGCCCGGTCGCCGGCGATCAGCAACTCGATCAAGCTAGGGAGCATTCCGACGCACTCCTGCACGGCCACCATCAGCGTGCTGACCTGTGGTAGCGGGCTCCGAACGAGCAAATTGGCGAGAGGGATACGCATCGCGAAAGAAGACCCAGGATAGCGAGGGGTTAGCATGGCCGCGCGACCGAGGTCCAGCCGTGATATACGTTGCCGGCAAGCAACTGGCAGGTCACACGCCTGTCACACATCCCTGTAATTCTCGCGGCCGTAAGCAGATGGGCGCTCACATTCTAGTCGTCGAAGACGAAGTCGACCTCGCCGACTTGGTCGCATTCAACCTCCGCGAGGGAGGTCACGAAGTCGCCGTGGCGTACAACGGAGCCAATGCGCTCGCAGAAGTGGCGCGTCAGCGTCCGGACCTCGTATTGCTCGACGTGATGCTTCCCGACATCAGCGGGTTCGAGGTCTGCCGACGGCTTCGGCGCAGCGCCGAGACGGCGCGCATTCCCGTCATCATGCTGACGGCGAAAGCCGAGGAGATCGACCGTATCGTCGGCTTCGAGGTAGGCGCCGACGACTACGTGATCAAGCCGTTCAGCCCGCGCGAGCTCACGCTCCGAGTCGAAGCGATCCTACGCCGCGTCGGTCCGCAGGCTCAGACCGAAGGTCCGCAGGTGCTTGCCATCGGGGAGCTTCGCATCGACGTGCCCGCCCATCGGGTCGAAGTCGAGGGCGAGGAGATCACGCTGACTGCGCTCGAGTTCCGACTCCTGCTCGATTTGGCGTCTCGCGCCGGACGGGTTCAGCCTCGCGATGCCCTGCTCGAGCGGGTCTGGGGGTACGCTCCGGGCGTCGAAACGCGAACGGTCGACACTCACATCAAGCGCCTTCGCGAAAAGCTCGGCCCTGGTGCGCGATATCTCGAGACCGTACGCGGCGTCGGCTATCGCGTACAAAAGCCGGCCTAAGTTGATATGCTGCCAACGTGGAGCGCTGGGGCCTACGCTGGAATCTGATCGCCGCAACGATGACCGCCACCGCGGCCATCGTGCTGACGATCCTGCTGCTCGAGGATCCGCTCACCGACTATCGATTGTCGCGAACCCAGCGGTTGGACCTGCAGGCGGCCGTCTCGGCCACCGAAGAAGAGCTCGGGCGAACGCCCGATCCCGATGTCGTCGCGGAACAGATCGGCGCACGCTTTGGCGCCTGGATCCTGATCGCGCGGGACGGCCAGGTGACTGGCTCGACCCGGCTCGACCGCTCCGGCTTCGACTCCGCCTCCCGGTACCTACTCGAAGACGGCGGGTTCCTAGACGGACGCTTCAAGCGGGTCTATTTCGAAGACCAGAAGCACGAGTTCTTCGTGTACTCTCGTCGTCTTCCGAGCGGCCTCGTCGTCCAGGCGATGCGGTCCACGCAGTCGGCCGATGCCATGCGTTCGAGCGTCCGGGAGCTCATGCTGGTCGCGGGGGCGCTGGCGTTGATCATCGGCGTCGTCCTCACATGGGCGCTCTCGCGCACCATCGTGGTCCCAGCACGTCAGCTCACCGACGTCGCCGACGCCCTAGCCAGGGGCGATCTCTCGGTGCGCACGTACAGTCAGCGGGACGATGAGCTCGGCGACATCGGACGCTCACTCGATCGCCTCGCCGACCAGCTCAACGAACGGATCGCCTCGCTCCACGCGCAGGAGAATCGACTGAAGACCATGCTGAACGCGATGGTGGAGGCGGTCTTCGTCACCGACTCCCTCGGCCGAATCGTGCTCACGAACACCGCGCTCGACCACATTGCCGAGACGAGCGCCCTCGGAAAGTCGCCCTCGGAAGTGCTTCGAAGCGAGGAGCTACGGGAGGCGGTGCGCTCTGCGCGGCATGGCGAAGCGGTTTCGGCCGACCTCAACCTCAGCGTCGCCGGGCGAACGCGCGTCTATACGGCCGTGGTGGCGCCGCTCCCGGGTCGAGGCGGCGTGGTTGGCGTCTTGCACGACGTCACCAAGCAGAAGCTCGCCGACCGCGTGCGCCGCGATTTCGTGGCCAATGCGAGTCACGAGCTCCGCACTCCGCTCACCGCGATTCGCGGGTTCGCCGAGACCCTCAAGGCCGGGGCGATCGGAGACGCCGATTCCGCCGAGCGTTTCGTCGACGTGATTTTGCGTCACACCCTTCGACTTCAGGCGCTCGTGAATGACCTGGTTGCGCTGAGCCGCGCAGAATCCCCGGAGCAGGAATATGAGCTGGCGCCGGTCGATCTCGGCGCCGCTGTGCGAGATGTGGTCCTCGGGCTCGCGGCGCAGGCGGACCAGCGCACGCTCGACGTGCAGATCGACTCGCTTGGCGCGTTGCCCGACGTGATTGCCAATCCCCGTGCGCTCGATCAGGTTCTCATCAATCTCATCGACAACGCGATCAAGTACACCCCCGAGGGGGGTCGAATCATCGTGAGTGCCACCACCCGTGCTGACGCGGTCACTCTCGAGATCGAGAATACCGGTCCAGGGATTCCGGCCGACCAACTCGAGCGCATCTTCGAGCGCTTCTACCGGGTGGATGCCGGGCGCTCTCGGGAGATGGGCGGAACTGGCCTTGGCCTCTCGATCGTTCGCCACCTCGTCGCGCGGATGGGCGGCGAAGTCGAGGCGAAGAGCGAGCCCGGTCGCTGGACTCGCTTTAGCCTGACCCTCGGCCGTGCTGGCGCCGCCAGCACCCGGACCTTGCCGCCGCTTCCGCCTTAGTCCCTGTAGCCACGCGCCGGAGACCCATCCTTCGAGGCCGCCTCGCCGGTACACCTCGGTGTCGACGGGCTTCCGAACGCCCGCTTCCGTGTTCGCTCGTCGCGGTTCTCGCCATCCCGTTGACCTCCCATTCGCAGCCGCGGACCGAGTCGCTTCGCTCGCTCGATCGCGCGTGACCCCGCGTGACCATTGAAACGAACGCGAAACAAGAGCGGACTCGAACCCGATTCTCACGCTTCAGACACCCGAGAGACACGGATCTGTCACCGACTTGGACAGAATCGGTTCTCCATGATCCATGAGCTGTGTGTCGTTTCCGCTTCGCTCGCTCTCGCCACGGAGCTGGAGGAGCTCATGCGCGACGATCGCGTCTCGATCGAGCACTCACGGCTTGGCGAGGTTGCGCTCAAGCGCGCGGCCTGCGGATGCTCGAGCGTCCTCCTGCTCGACGAGGACCCGTCCGACATGACCGCGGCGGAGGTGCTGCGCCACCTTCTGAACAGCGACACGGGGCGAGACACGTTATCGGTCATTCTTTCTGAGCGATCGGCCGAGATCGATCGGGTCATCGCTTTCCAGCTCGGCGCGGACGATTTCATTCCGAAGCCGATCGGCGGTCGGGAGCTGGTTCTGCGGCTCAAGGCCGTGCTTCGGCGCCACGGCGACGAACGGCAGCAGCAACCGGTCCTCGAAGTGGGCCCATTCACCATCGATACCCGGGGTGAGACCGTCACCTGTCGTGGAGAGTCGCTTCGACTGACCTCGCTCGAGTTCCGCCTGCTCGAGCATCTCGCTCGAAACGGCGGCCAGGTTCAGGACCGGCGCGAGCTCCTCGCCAGGGTGTGGAGATGCTGTGACCCTTCGGGCCAGCCGCCCGGGGTCTCGCGGACGGTCGACACCCATGTGAAGCGGCTTCGGGAGAAGCTCGGCTCCGAATCCGAATTAATCGAGACAATTCGAGGGGTTGGCTATCGGCTTCGGATGGCTGGCTGAGACGGTATCCGCCGCCGAAAAGGGCTTCGCCCAGACGCCACTCCCGTGTCACGTAGCTGTCACATCTCGATCTTACCCATCGACCACGGGTCGCGGGATCCAATCCCCGGCGCAGCGGGCGATCGATGTTCCAGGACTTCGAAGAGGGAAAGAAGGGAGACGAGGAAGGGCGTGGACGCATGGGCGTCTCGCTTGCCGTCTCTGCCGTCGTCTACGTGCTGGCGGGGCTCGGGGTCGTCGCCGCCGTCGCCACGGCGAAGGTGTATGTCGACAAGCGCGATCGCGACATCGCGGTCGAGTTTGCCGCCGCGCCCACTCCGGTCGAAGAGAAGCCCAAACCGAAGCCCAAGCCGAAGCCCAAACCCAAAGAGGCGAAGGAAGAGGTGAAGGCTTCCGAAGGTCAGAAGCGCGGGCTCTCGGCCCCTACCGAGATTCCCGACGAGGAGCTTCAGGAAGCCAGCGGCGCCAGCCTTGCCGAGGTCGAAGAGATCAACATCGACGAGATGATCGGCGGTGGCGGCGACGGAAAGAAGAAGGAAGGTCCTCGTCAGAAGCGAGAGACTGTCCGCCGGCCTCAATACCTCGGCGGTTGTCGCGCACCGGACATCCCGCCGAAAGTCCGGAGCAGC
>CBDUCC010000161.1:0-8218 GCA_965365555.1 uncultured Myxococcales bacterium
TTTCGTTGCGTTCGTTTTGGGCGTCGTGATCGGTGTGGTTCCGGTGATCGCCGGGCTTCGAGCGGCAGGCGCACGCATCTCCATCGACACGGTCAAGCCCGAAGTTGCTAGGGCGGCGCTCGCCGCGGGAGCGACCGCCGTCAACGACGTGCGCTGCGCCGAAAGCCCCGGCTTGGCGGAGGCAGCGGCAAGGGCCGGAGCGGATTACGTGGTCATGCACAATCGGGGACGGGGCGAGGTGCGCAGCCCGAACACCGACTACGCCGAGCTCATCACAGACGTCCTCGATGAGCTTCTCGCCGCCGCCGAGCGCGTGGAGCGCGCCGGGGTTCCGAGGGCCGCCATCTGGCTCGATCCCGGGCTCGGCTTCGCGAAGACCTCTGCTCAATCGGCGGAATTACTAAGTTCTCTTGGGCGATTTCGAAAGACCGGATACCGTGTACTTGTGGGGCCTTCGCGTAAATCGTTCATCGCAGAGCTCGCTCCCAATCCAGGTGGAGGGAGGCCGTCGGCCGACCAACGGTTGGGGGGGACCGCGGCAGCCGTCGCCGTCTGTGCGGCGGCTGGCGTCGACGCGATCCGTGTGCACGATGTTTACGTGATGAGGCAAGTCGCTGCAGTGGTCGAAGCGCTCCGCTCGGGCCGCGGGGGGGCACCATGATCGAGGTGCTCACCGGGGTCTTGCAGGACATGAGCGATGGCTTCATCGGCTTCTTCCAACGAACGCCGATGGAAGTTCTCCATGACTGTCTCGACATCGGCCTCGTGGCCGTTCTCATCTATTGGGCTCTCGTCATCCTGCGTGGAACCCGAGCGATGCAGGTCGCCATCGGCCTTTGCTTAGTGTTCGTGGGCTATCTCCTGTCGCGCCGGATTGGACTGGTAACGGTCACCACGATTCTCGACTCGGTGCTCGCCTACCTCGCCGTCATCGTCGTCATCATCTTTCAGTCGGACATTCGTCGCGCTCTCGCACGCATGGGTCGACGGCCTCTTCTTCGAGGCCAGCGCACGGCCAAAGAGACGCAGACCATCGAAGAAGTGATCAAGGCGGCGGGTACGCTCGCGCAGAAGCGCATCGGCGCACTCATGGCGTTCGAGCGGAGCGCGGCTCTCGACGAGTTCATCGAGCGCGGCACCGAGATCGACGCCGCGGTGAGCAAGGAGCTCCTGCACAGCATCTTCGTGCCGAGCTTCGAGAATCCGATGCATGACGGCGCGGTGATCGTCCGCGAGGGTCGAATCTGGCAAGCCGGCGTGTTCCTACCGATGGCAGGGTCAGCTGGCGGCGATCGCTCGCTCGGGGCGCGCCATCGCGCAGGGCTCGGGATTACCGAGGAGACCGATGCCGTGGTGGTCGTCGTCAGTGAGGAGCGCGGTGCGATCTCTTTGTGCTTCGATGGCAACATCGTTCGCAATCTCGACGTGAACTCCTTGCGCGACGCCCTCTACGGCTTGTTCTATGCGCCCAAGCCGAACCGACGAAAAGCAGCCGATCGGCGCGCCACCGTCGTTCCGCCCGAGCCCTCCCGTTCGCAGAACCCCGACGCAGTCATCACGGTCAAGAAGGTCGAGGAGACGTCGTGAAGGGGGTCGTCGACGTACTGACGGCGATCCGAGTGTTCTTCACGTCCAATCTCGGCCTCAAGGCGGGGGCGTTGGGCATCGCGATCCTCATGTTTTCCCTGGTCCACGGCGCGGAGGACATGGAGCGCAACGTCTACGTCGGGGTGGTGGTCCGACCCCCTGCAGACTCCGAGAACATGATCCTCGTGACCGAGACACCGGATCGGGTGCGCGTCCGGCTCAAGGGAAGCCGTGCTCGCCTCAACGCGATTCGCCAAGAGAATCTTCCGCCCGTCGACGTGAGCCTCAAAACGAAGGATGAGTCGCGCTACTACTTCGAGAAGGAGATGTTCGACCTGCCGACGGGCGTCTCGGTCGTGCAAGTCGTCCCGCCCTCGCTGACCTTCAAATGGGTGCCTCGGGCGGCGCGTGAGCTTCCCATCGAGGTGAACCTCGACGGCCGGCTCGCCGACGGCCTCGAGTGGGCCGGTCAGCCCGAAGTATTTCCGAGTACGATCGACGTCGATGGACCGCGGGACGTGGTGAACTCCATGCGGACCGTCCGCTCGATGGAGATCGACGTCTCTGGGCTCGAGGCGGGCGTCATCCAACGTGAGATCCCGCTCGTGGGCCCGCCTGCGAATACGACGTTCGAGGCGCAGAGCGTATTGGTCACCTTGCGGGTGCAACCGAAGATGAAGGAGCGAGTGCTGTCGCCTCTTCGTGTCGACGCCGAAGGGATGGTACCGCGTGCACTCCGACCTCGTTCCGTGACCGCTCGCATTCGAGGTCCCGAGTCGGTCGTGAAAGCGCTCAACCCGTTGTCGGTCCTGGCGATCGTGAATCTCTCCGACATCGAGGCCACCAAGGGACCGGTGTCCGTGCCGGTCGAGCTCCGAGGGCTCCCCGACGAGCTCGAGGTCGTCGCTATCGAGCCGGCGTCCGTGACGGCGCTGCTCCCGGAGCTTCCGTAACCGACTAGCACCTAGTGGCTGGCGCGGAACTCGCGCTTGGCCTGCTCGGCGATGCCTTCGGCCATGGACTTGATCCGGTCCTCCTTGGGGCCTTCGATCATCACCCGCAGCTTCGGTTCAGTCCCGCTCCAACGGACGAGAACGCGCCCGTTCTTACCCAGGCTCTTGACCGCGGCCTCGATGGCGCGTTGGGTCTTCGGAAGCTCTTCGAGGGGGCGTCGGCCCGGCAGCGTTACGTTCACCAGCACCTGCGGTACCCGATCCATCACTTCGCCCGCCAGTTCCGAAAGTGGCCTGCCTTCGCGTTGTAGGATGGCGAGCACCTGCATCGCGGCGATCAGGCCATCGCCGGTGGTCGCGTGGTCCAAAAAAATGAGGTGACCGGACTGCTCGCCGCCGAAGTTGAAACCGCTCCGGCGCATGGTCTCGACGACGTATCGATCGCCGACGCTGCAGCGAACGAGTTTACCGTTGTCGTTTTCGATTGCGCGTTCGAGCCCAAGGTTGCTCATGACCGTCGCTACGAGTGTGCGGCGCCTCAGTCGTCGGTTCCGTAGCATCCGCGTCGCGCACAGCGCCATGATGACATCGCCGTCGATCTGGTTTCCCTTCTCGTCGATCATGATGACTCGATCGGCGTCGCCATCCAGAGCGATGCCCAAGTCTGCGCCCCGTTTGCGCACCTCGCGCGCGCAGGCCTCAGGGTGAAGCGCCCCGGACTTGTGATTGATGTTCTTGCCGTTGGGCCGCACCCCGATCGGGTAGGTCGTCGCTCCGAGCTCCGAGAACACCAAGGGGGCCGTCCGGTATGCGGCGCCATGTGCGGCGTCGACCACGATCTTGATGCCTTCGAGGGTCAGCTCGTTCGGAAACGAGGCTTTTACGAACGCGACGTAGCGGCCGGGGGCGTCGTCGAGGCGTTCGGCGCGGCCAACCCCGAGATGGGTAGGTCGCTTCCTGTCGAGCTCCGAGCCGAAGATCAGGTCTTCGATGGCGTGTTCGACCTCGTCGGCGAGCTTGAAGCCATCCGAGCCGAAGATCTTGATGCCATTGTCTTGATAGGCGTTGTGCGAGGCGCTGATCACGACCCCCGCATCGGCCCGCATGCTCGTGGTCAGGTGCGCGATCGCCGGCGTCGGCAGCGGGCCGGAGAGAAGCACTTCGCCACCAAGGGCGCAGATTCCCGATGCGACGGCGGTTTCGAAGAGGTAGCCCGAGAGCCGGGTGTCCTTGCCGACGACGATGCGTGGCACGTGTTCGACACGTTGGCCGGCCTGGTACGCGATGGCTGCACCGATGCGAAACGCGACCTCCGGGGTCATGTCGCCCCGGTTCGCGAGTCCACGAATACCGTCTGTTCCGAATAGCTTGCGACTCATACTGCGGTCAGGGCTCCCAGGTGATGTCGATACTCCAGTTGGAGGGAGGAGCAAACGTGCCGGTGGTGACGAAGTTCAATGGCCACAGGGCCTCGATCAAGAAACCCGGGCGCTGGGCCTGTGCCGTCGTGTTTGGCCCACCTTCTGCGCGTCGCGCCACGAACTGACCTTCCACGTACAGACCACGAATCGGAACGTTCTCCGGCAGAACGCTGTCCACGTTGAAGCCCACCTGGACGGCAGTGTCCCCTTCGACATCGTCGGCGGCCGCCTGTCCTTGCTGAATGCCGAAGGTCGGAGCGAAGCCACCGAACTGCGACTGTAGGGAGGCTGACGCGAGCCCGGCAGCCACGCCGGTCAGGAAGTTCGACGTCTCCTGAGACGCTTGCGCAGTGCTGGCTCCGGAGCCTCGCTGTTGGCGGGTGGAGCCCGTGACGAGCAGAGCGATGACCTGGCTTGGACTGGTGGTTGGGACGCTGGAGCTGAACTCGATCGTTGGATTGCTCAGGCGTCCCGAGACCGTGACGGTGACCGTGTCGTTACTGCCGCGAAGGGAGTGGCGGGCCACCATGTCCACCTTCGCGTCCATCTCCGGCGTACCATCGAACACCATGCTGCCAGAGCGAATCTCGAAACGCTTCCCGAACACGCGGAAGTTGCCGGTGTGAAGATTCACCTTGCCGTCGACCAATAGGTCGTCCGCGATGGTAGTATCGAGATCCGCGCTGGCCTTGACGAAGAAGCCCTGGTCGCGGCTCTGAATCACGATGGGTCTCTCGGAGCGCAACTTCAGGTGGATGGGATAGGGCGGTGGCTTCTGCGCCGTCCCGTAGTTCTCGCCCATCAAGAAGACCTCGGGGTGCGGAGCCAGGTCCTGAGGCGTCGCAGAGCTTTCTGGAATGTCGACGGCAAGATTCTTCAGCCGCACCTCGCCGTCGAGCCCTTCCTCTTGGAACTCCGCGAGCAAGCGCGCATCGCCGTCCACTCTGGCCATGATCGAACCTTCCTGGCGGAGCGGGAAGCCGTTGGCTTTCACGAGGAAGTCGGCGTTGTCGAGTTGGAGCTTTCGAAACCCAACGCGCCCATCGATCTCGGCCGTGCCGTTGGCGTCCGTCGCCTTGAGGTCGGTGATGGCGACGCCGTCTTCGTCGAAGATGGCCCGACCGGTCACGTTCTCGAGAGTCTGCCCAACCGTACGCAGGTCGAAGCGGCCGTCGGTGAGCTCGACGCTCCCAACCAGGCTCGGGTTCTGGACGGTGCCCTGGGCGCTGACGCCGCCTTCCAAGATTCCCTCGACATTGACGGCCCCAGCCATCCAAGCGAGGACAGCCTGGAGAGGCATGCGGTCGAAGTTCGCACGCCCGCTGACCTCGCCGCGCTGCGCCAGCGTCGGGACGGGATGCTTGCGGTTCCAGATCAGCGGGATACGAGCTTCGAGCTCGGTCGACCCGCCGTTCCACCAGCGCATGTCGGCGTCGAGCGTTCCTGCTCCGTCTTCATAGCCTCCACTGATGCGATTCGTTGTCGGCGGGGTCTCGATAATCGTCGTGACGAGTCCGCCTCGCCTCGCCGGCTCCAATCGGCGCGCCCTCAGGTCGTCGGAGACCACCGAGAACGACAGCTTTGGGTCATCTCCGAACAGGCCCATCCCGCGGAGTCGCGCTGTGAGATCGCCGGCAGCATACCTGCAGAGGTAAGGGATGTTCTCGGTGGGCGCGTCGTAGAAGTCCGCACTGACTTGCGTTACGGGCAGGTCCGGCAGCTTCGCCGACCTCATCCAGTCGTCGATTGGCGTTTCTGCCGACGCCTCCAGGTCGAGCACTTTGTCATCTCCAACGACGCCATCGACCGAGATATCGGTGACCCCGTCCTCGAGCTGAGCGCGTACGGTGGCCCGTGGATTCGACTCGCCCCCGCAAAGGCCTTCGGACGTGTCGGAGAGCCAGTCAAAGCTCGCATGCAAGTCGCCTCGCGTTCGAAAAGCACCACCTGCGATGGAAAGGCTTGCCGCGATACGAAGCCGCTCCGCGTCCGGAACGAGCTCCTTGCCGAGCGCTGCGGGGAAGGCGCTCAGCCTTCGAGGAGGAACCCGCATGGCCAGTCTCCAGGGAGAGCTTGCAAGCGCTTCGAGCGTCTCACCCGGTTCCTGAACGAGATGCACCAGGTCGACGAGTACGCTCCCTTCGCTCTCGAACAGCGACCCCTCGTCGTCGCCTACGGACAGTTGAGCGAGCAGGGCGCCGTACTCGTATCGGAACGTCGATTCGACATCGACCGGTCCCCATCTCTGAACCATGAGCTCGGGCACTCGGATGCTTCCGGCGAAGGATGGTGCGTCGAGCGGGCCGGACAAGCGAATGCTCGCGTCCGCGAAGCCGGAGACGTCAGGCGTCTCGTCTTCGAGGAACAGCTCCAGGAGTGTGAGATCCATGGCCCCGGTGCTCAGCGTCGTCTCGTAAATCCCTTCGCGGAGCGAAGCGCCCACGCCGCCTGGAAGAGGCTCGACGAAACCGGAGGTGCTCAGCGTGAAGTTGCCGCGACCACCGAGGTCAACCTGCGCGTCAGCATCGAGAACCCCGCGCTCGAAATGAATCAGGTAGGCTGCATTCACGGGCGCGATTCCCGAAATCGTAGCGTCGGTGAGCGTGCCCTCGGCGACGATGGTTGGATCGCGCTCTAGGTCGCCGAGGAATTCGAAGTGCAGGTCGACGCTGCCTTCTAGGTCCAAGGTCTGATCCGGGTAGAGAATCTGCAGGACGGCCAGATCGAAGTTCTCGAGGTCGGCCTGAATGTCGTCGGGGCCGGAGAACAGCCATTCCCCCTCGGCCTCGAGGCGCTGGGGCCCGTTTCCCATCAAGATGCGATCAAACTTCACACCCTGGTCGACGTCGAGGGTCAGGTTGTTGACGGAGCCACGCCAGGACAGATCGGCGACCGCCACCTCTACCGAATCCACGTCGAGCCGGTAGACCGTGCCGTTCGCTTCGACGCGGGCTCGGAACTCGGCGCGCCGGTCACCTGGGGCCTTGAACGCGCCTTTGGCCTCGTAGCGCGCCGGGCCGCCGGCGATGACGGCTTGGCCGTTTCCAATCGGATAGCCCGCGATGCGGAGTGCCGCCCCGTCGAGTTGAAGGTCGACCTGGGGTCGGGTCGGATCGCCCCAGACACGCCCCTCGAGAATCAGGAAGTGGGCGCGAACGGCACCATACTTGAAGTCATCGAAGCGAACGACGCCGTTCGTCTCGAAGTCCCCCCGAACGGTCTGGCGGATGTTCAGGTCGAACTCAGCGTCGCCCTCGATTCCCTCCGCAAACTGTTGGAAGTTGGGATCTTCGCTGACCCGTGGAATCTCGCCCTTCGCGTGGATCTCCGTGATTCCTTCGTACTCGACATGCCCATCCAAAGAGAGCTGGCCGCCCGCGTAGTCTGCCTTGACGGAGTCGATGTCCAGTCCGTCTTCTCGTGCGCGAAGTGACGCCACGAAGGGCGGGATGTGGAAGCTGTCGTACACGAACCCCTTTGTGTCGATCGCGACACCAAGCACCTCCGGCTCCTTCGGGTCGCTGCTCAGCTCCAGTGAACCGTTTACCACGACATCCGGTGCCCCCGCGACCAGTTGATCGAGGTCGAGCTCGTCACTCGAAATTTGGATTCGGGTGATGCCCTCGCTTGGGAGCTCGCCTTTGACCTTGGCCTGGCCCCCGTCGGTATCCACGTCCGCGCGCAGCCGGTAATTCCCTTCCGGACCCCAGAGCCGGACCCAGCCCTCGGCCTCGCCCTTGAGTGACTCTGCCCAGTCGAAGCCAACGTCGTAGAGTGTCGCGGCTTGCACCGGCTCGACTCGGACGAAGAGGTCGAGGTCGTACGGGTCTTCGGCGGTGGCGCCTTCACGGGGCCGGTAGACGAGCTCCGCCGTCATGTGCTCGTCTCCGCGACTCGCCTCGCCGGTCACCTGGGTACCGCGCCCGTCGGTATGCACGCTGCCAACGATGTTGTCGATGGTCCCCTCGAAGGGGAAAGGGCTCACGATGAGCCCGTCCGCAGACCAGATCTCGATGTCCGTGATCCAGTGGAACTCCATTCGCCCCTTGGTGTTCAAGTTCACGATTCGGAGGCCTTCGAGGCCGAGGAGCTCTCCTGTGAGCTCGACATTCCGTATGTCCATGTTGTCAACGATCGCGTGGAACGGCTCGCCTTCACTCGGCGAGTCATCGGCGGGGTCGAAGGCGGCAAGAAACGTGGGCGCGCCGTCCGCATCATCGACCAGCGGAACGCTGTCCGTCTGTCCGATCAACTCAT